>NZ_JBFBBY010000020.1:0-80298 GCF_040682875.1 Amycolatopsis sp. NPDC051071
AGTGATTTGGGTCGTTAGAACGACCCAAATCACTCACGACCTCCTCAGAACAGCGTCGGCACGATCGCGTCGATCAGATGCGGTCCCGGCTCGGCCAGCGCGCGCTGGAACTGTTCGGCCAGTTCCTCCGCGGTCGTCGCCCGTGTCGCGGGAACGCCCATGCCCTCGGCGATCTTGGCGAAGTCCATATCCGGCCGCGAAAGGTCGAGCAGTTCGTTCGCCTTGGGCCCGCTGGCGTCCGCGCCGACACGCTGCAACTCCAGCCGCAGGATCGCGTACGCGCGGTTGTTCAGCAGGACCGTGGTGACGTTGAGGTTCTCCCGCGCCTGCGTCCACAGTGCCGAAATCGTGTACAGCGCGCTGCCGTCGGACTGCAGGTTGATCACCGGCCGGTCCGGGGCGGCGACGGCCGCGCCCGTGGCGACGGGCATGCCGTAGCCGATCGCGCCGCCGGTCAGCGTCAGCACGTCGTGCCGCGGCGCACCCGCGGTCGCCGTCGGCAGCAGCAGACCGGAGGTGTTCGCCTCGTCCGCGATGATCGCGCCCTCGGGCAGCAGCGCGCCGATCACCTCGACCCAGTTCTGCGGCGTCAGCGGTCCCGACGGCAGCGCCGGCCGGGCAGCTTCCTGGAGCACCGGTTCCGTCTCCGCCGCGACGAGGTCCGCGACCTCGTTCAGCGCGCGGGTGACGTCCTGCGCGATGTCGGCCAGGACGTGGACTTGCGCGCCTTCGGGGACGAGATCGCTCGCCTTGCCCGGGTACGCGAAGAACGACACGGGCGCCTTCGTCCCGGCGATGATCACGTGCTTGATCCCGTCGAGCTGGTACGCGACCTGCTCGGCGAGGTAGCCCAGCCGCTCGATCGTCGGCAGGCCTTCGCCGCGTTCGAGCCGCGAAGGGAACGTCTCGACGAACGCCTTCACCCCGGTCGCGGTGGCGATCCGGCTGGTCGCGCGCAGCCCGGCTTCGCGGCAGGCCCCGCCGCCGACGAGGAGCGCGACGGGTTCACCGCCCTTCAGGATCTCGGCGATGTTCTTCACCGTCGTCGCGTCGACGGCCTGCGGGATTCGTGGCGGGATGGGAGCGCAGGTCTCGCCGCCTTCACCCCAGGACGCGTCGGCCGGGAGAATCAGTGTCGCGATTTGCCCGGGGGAGTCCTGGGAGGCCGCGACCGCCGCGGCGGCGTCGGCGCCGACGTCCTTCGTGTGTTCGGAGCGACGGACCCAGCCTTCGAGTGAACCGGCGACGGCCTCGATATCCGATTCGAGCGGGGCGTCGTACTGCTTGTGGTAAGTCGCGTGATCGCCGATCACGTTGACGATCGGGGTGTGTGCGCGGCGCGCGTTGTGCAGGTTCGCCAGCCCGTTCCCGAGACCGGGGCCGAGGTGCAGCAGTGTCGCGGCCGGTTTGCCGGCGATCCGCGCGTACCCGTCCGCGGCACCGGTGACGACGCCTTCGAACAGGCCGAGCACGCCGCGCATCTCGGGCACGGTGTCGAGTGCGGCGACGAAATGCATCTCCGAGGTGCCGGGATTGGAAAAGCATACGTCGACGCCACTGTCGACGAGCGTGCGGATCAGGGACTGGGCGCCGTTCATCTCACTCACTTTTTCAAGCCCTCTCAGCGGAAAAGAACGCCGGGGTTGAGGATCCCGGCCGGGTCGAAGCTCTCTTTGATCCGGCGCATCAGCGCGATCTTCGCCGGGTCCTCCAAGGCGAGGAAGTACTCGGACTTGGTCTGCCCGAGGCCGTGCTCGCCGGAGATCGCGCCGCCGAGTTCCATGCCGAGCGCGAAGATGTCGGTCAGCAGTTTCTTCCGCTTCTCCGGGTCCTTGCAGAAGATGCCGAGGTGGACGTTGCCGTCACCGGCGTGCCCGCAGCCGAGCGCGCCGGCTTCGCGCGAAAGCGCCATTTCCCTGGTCCGGCGCAGGAATTCCGGCATGGCCGCCCGTGGGACCACCACGTCGATGACGTCGTCGGCGCCGACCGCCTTGGCCGTCCAGAACGCTTTCTCGCGGGCCTCGATGAGCTTGCGCGCGGAGCCGCCTTCGAGCACGTAGACGTCCATCGCACCGAGATCGCCCAGCAGGCCGCCGAGCTCTTCGATGTCGGCGTGCAGCCGGTCGTTGTCACGGTTCTCCAGCGCCACCACCAGATAAGCCTGCGCGGAATCGCGGATGCCGTCCGGGACACCGAGGCTGAGTTTCTCGTTGTAGCTGATCGCGGCGAGGGTCAGGTTGTCGATGTACTCGACGATATGCGGTGCGAGCCCGCTGGAGATGATCTTCGGGACGACGGTCATCACCTCGTCGAAGGTCTCGAACGGGGCCAGCACTGTCGCGCCGTGCGGCAGCCGCGGATACAGCTTCACGATGACCTCGGTCGCGATCGCGAGGGTGCCTTCGGAGCCGATGATCAGCTGGGTCAGGTCGTACCCGGTCGAGACCTTCGAGGTCTTGCCGCCCGTCCGGATGATCTCGCCGGTCGGCAGCACCGCCTGCAGGCCCACGACGTTGTGCCGCGTGACGCCGTATTTGACCGCGCGCATACCACCCGCGTTCGTCCCGACGTTGCCGCCGACACTCGCGCTCAGCTCGCCGGGGTAGACGGTGTAGCCGAGCCCGGCCTCAGCGGTCTTCTCGTCCAATTCGGACAGTGTGACGCCGGGCTGGACGATGGCGACGTGGTTCTCGGTGTCGATCTCCAGTACCGCGTTCATTCGCTCGAAAGAGATGACGAGACCGTCTTCGCGCGGCCGCGCGGCACCCGAAAGGCCGGTGCCCGAGCCGCGCGCGGTGACCGGGACGCCGAACTCGCCCGCCGCCTTGAGCAGCTCCGCGACCTCCTCGGCGCTCCCCGGTTTCGCCAGGTGAGCGGGCTGCTGCGGGGCGGCCGTCAACGCCTCGTCGTGTGCGTAGTCCTCGGGGATCACTTCGCCTGAAAGCAGATTCGTGTCCCCGACGATCTCGGCGAACCGTGCCGCAACATCGCCCATCGACAGCCCTTCCTCACGCGTCCTTGCCTGGTTACCGAAGCGTAGTACGTAGCGGGCGGCCGTGGCCATGAAACCTTTTCATGTTTGCCGGTCACAACCTCGCGACAACCTCGTTCGGCTACGCATGTCGCAAGCGGGCCTTCCGGCGGCCCGCCGGAAGGGGTGGACGCTCGATGGGATCAAGAATGAGACGGATCGGGACGCTGGGGGCGGCGCTCGCGGTCGCGTTCGGGCTCGCGGTACCGGCGGCCGAAGGCGGGGAAACGGGCTGCACGACGCCCGTCGTGAACGTCAGCGGTGTCAGTCAGGCCGAGGGAACGAGCGCCGGGTACACCACCTTCCTCTTCACCGCTTCCGTCGCCGACGGCGGTTGCGCTCCGCAGGGTTCGGTCGAGTACCGGACGATCGAGGGCAACGGCTCGCCGGTCGATCCGGCGTTCGTCGCCAAGGAGGGCGCCGACTACGCGCCGGGCGCCGGCACGCTGACCTGGTCCGGCCGGACGGATCCGCAGACCGTCGCGGTCAAGGTCCGCGCCGACTCCGGTGCCGAGAACGACGAGATGTTCTCCCTCCTGCTGTACGGCGAGAAGGGCGTGCGGATCGGGCACAGCGTCGGCGTCGCCTGGGTGGCCGATGACGACTCGGTCAAGACCTCACCACTGCTCACCACCCAGGATGGCGAGATCTGCTGGTCGATGCCGCTCGGCTACGCGCAGGGCACGTCCTGCAAGGTGCCGATCGTCCTCTCCCGGCCGTGGGCGGGGCCGCTCACGATCCGCTACCGCACCGAAGGCACCGGCCACGTGCCCGTGAAGGACGGGATCGTCACCATCCAGCGTGGTGAGACGCGGGGATACGCCGAGTTCACGCTCCTGCCCGGCGAGCAGGTTGGGAAGGCCCGGGTCGAGTTCTTCCAGCCCTCACAAGGGAAGCTCGTGTACGCGATTTCGAATGTGGTGATCAGCCCCGGCCGGTGACCAGGTCGGCGTCGGACGTCGCGTTCGCCCGCCGGTAGAGCTCGACAGCTCTGGCCCAGTGGGCGGCCGCGGCGGCCGTGTCACCGCAACGCGCCTCGAGGTCGCCGAGGTCCCGGTGCAGGTGAGCCTCCTCGTAGGGATCCGGTACCCCGGCCCGGACCGCGAGGCCGCGTTCAAGGTTCTCCCGCGCCGCGGCCAGATCTCCGAGCCCGAGGCAGGCACGGCCGAGCCGGTCGAGTGCGGCCGCCTCACTGTGCCGGTTCCCGACGTCCCGGCTGATCAGCAGCGCCTGATCGAAATCGTTCCGCGCGGCTCGGAAGTCCCGGCGGGAAAGGTGGACCTGGCCGGCGTGCAGCAGGGATTCCCACTCCTGCCACCGGTCGCCGATCGCCTGTGACGCGGCCAGCGCCTTGCCGAGGTGTTCCAGCGCGACGTCGTGATCGCCGAGTTCTTCGTAAGCCTCGCCGAGGGTGTCCAAGGTGGCGGCCTCCAGGCGGGCGTTGCCGAGTTCGCGGAAAGTTTCCAGCGCGGCCATCAGCGGACCGAGGGCGTCCATCGCCTGGCCTCGGCGGATGTAGGCGTGGCCGAGGTTGCGCTGGGACAGCGCCCGCCCGAGCCGGTTGCCTGCCGAGGTGCACCGTTCCACCGCGAGCTGGTACGCGGTGATGGCCTCGTCGAACCGGCGTAGCGCGGCGTAGGCGTTCGCGGTGTTGTTGTAGATATGCCCTTCGCCTTCGAGATCACCCGCCGCGCGGGCGGCCTTCAAGGCGCGGGCGTTGGTTTCGAGCGCGTCGGTCAGCCTGCGGGTCATGAAGTACGCGGCGCCGAGCGCGCGCAGCATTTCCGCTTCCGCCAAGGGATCGGCGAGTTCGGCGGCGGCCGCGGCACCTTCGCGGCAGAGTCCGATCCGCTCGTTCCAGCCACCCGTGGTGTCGTAGAAACTGGTGAGCAGATAGGTCAGCTGCCAGGCGGCGGTGTTGCGGCCGTGCTCGCGCGCGAACCGCACCACGGGCAGCAGATTCGCGCGTTCGGCACTCAGGAACGCCAGCGCCGCATGCCTTTTCGCCGGGAACGGCCGCTGGGGCGCGGGGTGGCGCAACGCCGGGATGACCAGATCGCGGTTCGGGTCGATGATCCGGTTCGCCTCGGCGGCCATCTGCAGATACCAGTCGACAAGCCGGTCCGCGGCTTCGGCCCGGCTCGCCGTCGTCTCGTCGGCACGGGCGCACGCGACGGCGAATTCGCGGATCAGGTCGTGGAAGCGGTGACGGTCCGGGCCGGCCGGGGTGATCAAATGCGCGGCGGACAGCGCGGCGACCGCGGCCCGGCCCGCCTCGGGCGGCACCCCGCACAGCGCGGCACCGAGAGCCGAACTGAATGACGTCCCCGGCGTCAGCCCGGACAGCCGGAACAACTGCGCGGACGCGTGGTCCAACGGCAGGTAGGCGCTCGCGAGCACGGTCCGCACGGTCCGTGAATCCCCTTGGACGGCAAGGGTTTCCAGACGCCCGACGCCGGTCAGCTCGCGGGTGAGCTCGGCGATCGGCCGTCCCGGTTCCCCGGACAGGCGTGCGGCGGCGATCCGCAGCGCCAGTGGCATCCCGTCGCACAGCCTGGCCAGCCGCGCGGCCTGCTCGGGTTCACGGGCGACCCGCTCGGCGCCCAGCACGCGGGTGAGCAGGGTCATCGACTCCGGATCGGCCAGCGCGTCGAGCGCGAGCACGTGGACGGCGTGCCTGCTGCCCAGCGCGGCCAGGGTCTGCCTGCTGGTCACGATCAGCATCGTCCTCGCCGTGCCGGGAACGAGCGGCAGGATCTGGTCGACACCGCCCGCGTTGTCCGCGACGATCACACACCGCTTGCCGTGCAGGAGCGAGCGGAAGAGTGCGGCGCGTTCGGCCGTCGCGTCGGGCAGCCGATCGTCGGGAAGGCCGAGACCACGCAGCAGATGGGCGAGCGCGTCACCTGGCGGAAGCGCTTCGTGCGGGTCGTGCCCGGCGAGGTCGAGGAAGAGCTGGCCGTCGGGAAAGCGATCGGCGATGCGGTGCGCCCACTGCACGGCCAGCGCGGATTTACCCATACCCGCCGCGCCGGAGACGACCACGACCGGCCGCTCGGGTTCGTCGAGAAGCCGGTCCAGCGACGCGAGTTCGTGCAGCCGTCCGGTGAAGTGCCCGACGCGGGCGGGTAGTTGCGCGGGTGCGGTGCCCCGCGTTGGCGCGTCGAGTTCGGGCGCTCGGCGCAGGATCGACGTATGCAACGCGACCAGCTCCGGGCCGGGGTCGACACCGAACTCCTCGGCGAGCCCCCGGCGCACGGACTGGAAGGTTTCGAGCGCTTCGGCATGTCTTCCGCAGCGATGCAAGGCGAGCATGTGCAGTGCGGCGAGCCGTTCGCGATGAGGATGTTCGGCCCGGAGGCGCGGCAGTTCACGCAGGACCTCGTCGTGCTCCCCGAGCCGCAGTTCGGCTGCCCAGAGTTCTTCCCAGGCGGACAGCCGCAGTTCCTGGAGACGCTCGACCTCGCGGAGTCCCCAGCCGTCGAGTTCGGCGTCCGCGAAGGCCTCGCCGTGCCAGAGCCGCAACGCCTCGCGCAACGCGGTCACCGCTTGTCCGGGGGTGTCCCGCTGAGCGGCACGTAGTTCTTCCTCGAAGCGGAGCGCGTCGACAGAGGACGGCGCGACCGTGAGGACGTACCCGGGTTTGCGGGTCAGCAACACCGGCGGGAACCCGCAATCCTCCAGCGCCTGCCGGATCCTGGCGACGTGGCTGTGCAGGGTTTTCACGGCCGTCCGGGGTGGATCCTCGCCCCACAGCACGTCGACCAGCCGGGGGATCGGCACGACGGTGCCCGCGTGCAGGGCGAGAACGCCGAGCACGGCTCGCTGGCGGGCGCCGTGGAGCTCCGCCCGCCCGGTGGGGCCGATCGCTTCGACCGGGCCCAGCACCCGCAAATCCCCTGGCCCGGGCACGCTGCTCCCTCCGGCATGTGACCTCGGTGAGCGTATCCGGGTGGGGACCGGCCGAAATCGGCCAATTAGGGCACACGATCTCGACAACCGCGCCACAACCGGCCTGATCGACGGTCAGTGGGTCGAATGTTTCGCCCAAGGAGGGAAACATGATCAGCAGGAACCAGCGGCGCCGGAGAACCTTGATCGCCTCGGCCGCACTGGCCGTCGCGACCTTGTTCGCAGGTGTCGCACCGGCGGTGCAGGCCGCACCGGAAGCTCGCAGCGACGTCTTCATCCGGGACAACGGAAACGACTACGGGTACGAGGCCTCGTCCGGCTCGCTCTACTCTAGTCCCGACATCCGGGTGTGCTTCTCGGCGACGATCTTGTGCGCCACCGACGACCCGATCGTCCAGGGCGGCAACGCCTTCATCCACGTCACCCTGAACCGCCCCGGCCCGTACGGGGACGGACTTGAAAACGGGAACCTGCAGGTCTGGTACACCGCGCAAGGCACCGTGGCGCAATGGCCGAACCAGTGGAACTACATCGGCACGGCCGCCAACGTCGCCGTGCCCTACGGCACCAAAACGGTCGTCATACCGTGGCATGTCCCGATCGGCTCGCACTTCTGCCTGCTGGCCCGGTGGCTCTCGCCGACCGACCTGCCGACGGAGGGCCTGAGCACGTCCACCAACACGCGGAACAACAACAACATCGCCTGGCACAACGTGAACGCGGTCCCGCTCAAGATCAAGGTCCCGCAAACCCGGCCGATCGTGTTCGGCTGGGACGGCCGTGAGCCCACGGTGGTCGGCGACATCGTCTTCGCCCAGCCGGGCAAGCCGTTCACCGGCCCGGGCCGGATCACCATCGACCTCGGTCCCGACCTCGCCGCACGCTGGCGGGCAGGCGGCGCGAAGGGTGAAGGCATCGAACGGGTCGGCGAGACCGAACTGGCCATTGTGAACCCGCAGCAGGCCAGGATCAGCGGGCTGACGTTCAAGTCGGGCGAGCAGGTGCCCGCGAAGCTCAGTTTCACCGCCGGTGCGGAGGCGGCCGGTGGGAAGTACACCGTCCACGTGACTCAGGTCGACCAGCGCGGTAACGAGGTCGGCGGCGTCGAGTATCGGATCACCGCCGCTCAGTAAAGCGAGGGAGGGGTGCCGGCTCGGGGGCGGTGCGGGTGGGGAACCCGCATCGCCCCCGAGCTTTTTACGCACGTGCGAACGAAAGCGTCTCGCCCTCGACGCCACGCAGCCAGAGGTCCTGCGCGGCTTCCGCCATTTCGGCCAGTCCCTCTTCGATCGTCGCGAACACGTTGCCGGGCACCCAGCCCGCGTCGCCGTTGATCAGCAGGTTGTTGCGCCCGTAGAAGATCGCGAGATCGGTCGCGCCCTGGTCGCTGTGCGCCTCGCTTTCTTCGTCATAGCCGTACGCCGGATTGCCGATCTCCCACGCCTCGAAGCCGAAGTACACGACATCGCCCGGAATCGGGGTCACCGTGGGGTTTTCGCGGCCCGGTTTGGGCTCGGCGAACGGCGGCACGAGGGTGTAGACCTCGTTGCGCGCGTACTTCGCGTGGTACGCGGAACCGCTCTGCGGCAACGAGTCCCACACCGCACGGCAGGTCCGCGGGGCCTCGGCGTCGAGCAGCCGGGCCCGGCAGGACACCCCGCGCTTGTCGAGAGTGATCGTGATGTAGCGGGCCATCACTCGACCTCCGCCACGACGTCACCCCAGATCCGCAGCGCCTCGTCGACCTGCTCGGTGTCGACGATCAGCGGCGGTACCATCCGGACGACGTTCATGTACGCCCCACACGTCAGCAGCAGCAACCCGTTGGCGGAAGCGGCTTTCTGCGCCGCCTGTGCTTTCGCGGTGTCCGGTTCGCCGTCCGGGGTGGTGAATTCGGAGCCGACCAGCAGTCCCAGCCCGCGGACATCGCCGATCGAGGGTGACTTGTCCGCGATCACCCGCACGCCTTCGAGCAGCTGTCGTCCGCGCTCGGCGGCGTTCTCGACCAGGCCCTCCCGCTGAATCACCTCCAGTGTGGCGATCGCCGCCGCACAGGCCACCGCGTTACCGCCGTAGGTCCCGCCTTGGGAACCGGGAAGTGCCTTCGCCATCAGTTCCTCCGACGCGGCGATGCCCGAGATCGGGAACCCGCTCGCGAGGCCCTTCGCGATGAGCACGATGTCCGGGCGCACCCCGAAGTGGTCGTGCCCCCAGAACTTGCCCGTCCGGCCGAAACCGGTCTGGATCTCATCCATCACCAGCAGGATCCCGTGCTTGTCCGCGCGTTCCCGGATCCCGGCGAGGAACTCGGGGTTCGCCGGGACGTACCCGCCCTCGCCGAGCACCGGCTCGATGAAGAACGCGGCCGTCTCGTTCGGCGCGCAGACCGTCGCGAACAGGTAGTCAAGTTCCCGCAGGGCGAATTTCGTCGCGGTCTCCTCGTCCCAGCCGTAGTGGAAGGCGTACGGGAAGGGCGCGACGTGCACACCGGACATCAGCGGCGAGATCCCGGCACTGAACCGGGTACCCGACGTCGTCATGGTCGCCGCCGCGACCGTCCGGCCGTGGAACCCGCCCTGGAAGACGATGACGTTGGGCCGCTTGGTCGCCTGCCGGGACAGCCGCAGGGCCGCTTCGACAGCCTCGCTGCCCGAGTTCGCGTAAAAGAGGGAATCCAGCCCCTCAGGCAGCACACCACCCAGCTTCTCGGTCAGGTCCAGCATCGGCTTGTGCATGACCGTCGTGTACTGCCCGTGGATGAGCTTGCCGATCTGCTCCCGCGCGGCGCTCACCACATGCGGGTGGCAGTGACCCGTGCTGGTTACGCCGATACCGGCGGTGAAATCGAGGTGACGTTTGCCATCGGTGTCGTAGAGGTACACCCCTTCACCGTGGTCGACCACGACCGGCGTTGCCTGCTTGAGCAGCGGTGATAGCTGGGCCATGGGCTGCGCTCCTAGGTCGGCTGAGCTGTTGTCGATTGTTGACAATATCCATAGCATGGCGTTCGGGACAACAAGGAGGAGCGTTGGGATGAGCTCGATCAGTGAGGCCGGCGTAGTCGCGGCTGTCGACAAGGAACTGTTCATCGGCGGCAAGTGGGTTCCCGCCACGGGCGGGAAGTCTTTCCCCGTTCTCGACCCCTCGACAGGCGAAGCCCTGTGCGAGGTGGCCGACGCGTCACCGGCGGACGGCGTCAGCGCACTCGACGCCGCCGTCGCCGCACAGGCCGACTGGGCGAACGTCGCCCCACGCGAACGCGGCGAGATCCTGCGCCGCGCCTACGAGCTGTTGATCAAGCGCGCCGACGAACTCGCGTTGCTGATGACCCTCGAGATGGGCAAGCCGCTCGCGGAGTCGAAGGGCGAGATCACCTACGCGGCCGAGTTCTTCCGCTGGTTCGCGGAGGAGGCCGTCCGGATCGACGGTGGCTTCGCCGTCGCACCCAACGGCAGCGGCCGGTTCCTGGTGACGAAGCAGCCCGTCGGGCCGTGCCTGCTCATCACGCCATGGAACTTCCCCATGGCGATGGGCACCCGCAAGATCGGCCCCGCGGTGGCGGCCGGCTGCACGATGGTCATCAAACCCGCCGCCCAGACCCCTCTTTCGATGCTGGCCCTCGCGGCGATCCTCGCCGAAGCAGGGCTGCCGGAAGGAGTGCTGAACGTGCTCACGACGTCGGACTCCGGCGGCGTGATGGAACCTCTCATCCGGGACGGCCGCGCCCGCAAGCTGTCCTTCACCGGCTCGACCGGCGTCGGGCGGAAACTGCTGGAGCAGTGCGCGGACAAGGTGCTCCGGACTTCGATGGAACTCGGCGGCAACGCCCCCTTCCTGGTCTTCGAAGACGCCGACCTCGACGCCGCCGTCGAAGGCGCGATGACCGCGAAGATGCGCAACATCGGCGAGGCCTGCACGGCCGCGAACCGCTTCTACGTCCAGCGAGGCATCGTCGACGAGTTCTCCCGTCGGTTGACCGAACGGATGGAGGCCCTGCCGATGGGCCGCGGCACCGAGGAAGGTGTCGTCGTCGGCCCGCTCATCGACGAAGCCGCGGTGGAGAAGGTCACCGGACTGGTCGCCGACGCCACCGAACGAGGAGCACGTGTACTCACCGGCGGATCCACTGTGGACCGTCCGGGTAACTTCTACCAGGCCACGGTGCTCACCGACGTGCCCAAGGACGCCCGGCTCGCGTCGGAGGAGATCTTCGGCCCGGTCGCCCCGATCACTCCGTTCGACAGCGAGGACGAGGCCATCGCGGCGGCGAACGACACCGAATTCGGCCTCGTGTCCTATGTGTACACCTCCGATCTGAAGCGGGCTTTCCGGGTTTCGGAACGGCTGGAAGCCGGCATGATCGGCCTCAACCAGGGGCTGGTCTCGAATCCGGCGGCGCCGTTCGGCGGGATCAAGCAGTCCGGACTCGGCCGTGAAGGCGGCACCGTCGGCATCGACGAGTTCCTTGAGACCAAGTACATCGCGGTGGCTCTGTGACTTCTCAAGCACCGATTTCCCAAGCATCGAACGCTCAAGCATCGGCTTCTCCTGTAGTGACTTCTCGAACATCGGCTTCTCCTTATCGGATCGCCGGTATCCCCGGCGACGGGATCGGTGTCGACGTCACGGTCGAGGCTCGCAAGGTCCTCGACCGCGCGGCGGCATCGCACGGTTTTTCGTTGTCCTGGACGGAGTTCGACTGGAGCTGTGAGCGGTACACCAAGACCGGTTCGATGATGCCGGACGACGGAATCGAGCAGCTTTCCCGTTTCGACGGGATCTTCCTCGGTGCTGTCGGCTTCCCCGGTGTGCCGGACCATGTCTCGTTGTGGGGTCTTCTCATCCCGGTGCGGCGCGCGTTCTCCCAGTACGTCAACCTTCGGCCGGTCCGGTTGCTGCCGGGTACCACCTCGGCACTGGCAGGCCGGAGCGCCGAGGAACTGGAGATGGTGATCGTCCGCGAGAACTCCGAGGGCGAGTACTCGGAGATCGGCGGCCGTCACAACCGTGGTCAGCGAAACGAGCTCGTCTTACAGGAATCCGTATTCACGCGGGTCGGTGTGGAGCGGATCATCCGCTACGCCTTCGAACTGGCGAAGACACGGACGGGACGGGTCTGCTCGGCGACGAAATCCAACGGTCTCATCCACTCGATGCCGTTCTGGGACGAGATCTTCCTCGAAATCGCCGCGGAATATCCGGACGTCCACGCCGAACAATGCCATGTCGACGCGCTCGCCGCGCGGATGGTGCAGGCGCCGGAGCGGCTCGACGTCGTGGTCGCTTCGAATCTTTTCGGCGACATTCTGAGCGACCTGGCGGCGGCCGTGACGGGCGGGCTCGGAATGGCGCCTTCGGGCAACATCAATCCATCAGGGGACTTTCCTTCCATGTTCGAGGCGGTGCACGGGAGTGCTCCTGACATCGCCGGGCAGGGCATCGCGAATCCGGTGGCACAGATCCTGGCGGGGGCGATGCTGCTCGACCATCTCGGTGAAACCGTCGCGGCACAAGATGTTCACGCTGCGGTGGAAAAGGTTCTCGAGGAGGCGGTGGTGCGGACCCCTGATCTCGGCGGTAAGTCCACCACCGCCGAACTCGGGTCCGCGGTGGTCGCCGCTCTATCTTGACCCATCCGCATAGAGGCGTGTCAAGTGTGAGCTAGGTATGAATGGTCCATTCATGACTTGGGCCGAGGTCGTGAGTGGTAAATCGTGTTCTGAACCTACTTGCCACTCACGACCCCCCCCCGGATCCGGTGGTGACAGGAACTGTCGTGCGGGACTGTGTGGATGTTGGCTCATCTGACGCGCCAAAATCCACACAGTCACCGAATGCGGTCCGGCGGCGAGGCAGCACACCGCTCGACGGAGGTCCCGTACGCCCCGGTTCGCCGCCGCTCAGCCCCCCGCTCCAGACATCTACCGCGCGTTGCGACAGTGGCTTTCGCAACTCCGACGCGCCACCGCTGCCTCGCCGCTCACGAGGTGACTGCCGGAAACTGGTTGTGAAACGAGATTTCGTTGTGATCAAAGGAGAAAGTCCGGTGTTGGGGCGGGCGTCGCACCTTCTTGTCGGTGCTCCGGTGCACAGTGTCGATCATCGGATTCGACGACTGGAGGAGCACCGATGTGCTGGCATTGCGACAACCCAGGTAAGACCCGCGACGACTACCTTGTCGAGGAGGTCCGCCCGCTGATCCGGCAGTACGGCTGGATGGTGCAGACCGTCGATGGCGGAGGCGTCCAGCCTGCCTACGCGTACACGGTCGGGCTCACCGACGCGGGTATGCCGGAACTCGTCGTCACCGGGTTGAGAGAGCGAAGATCCGGGCAGCTGCTGAATTTCCTTGCCCAGGAGGCGGTCCGGTCGGGTCCGCCGGAACCGGGTGAGGTGCTGCCGGCGGCGGTGGGCTGGCCCGCGCTCGAGGTCGTCCCGCTCAGTGCGCCGTTCGTGCACATGCCCACCGCGGTCCTTCTGTACGGCGAGGATTTCCGTGCCCTGCAAGTGGTCTACGAGGACGAGCACGGAAGATGGCCGTGGGACAGGGAGTTCCGCGGCGGGACCGGCGGGCAGCCGGTGCTGGGAGCGCGGGTCCGTGGCTGAGGCACTTAGTGGTTGGTTTCGGAGGTCCTTCGTGGGTATCGGCGGATCCAGGTTTCCGCTGGGCGTGTGGCCGGAAGGTTCTCGTACCGGGTTGTACTCGGGTCTTTCGGCCGTACGTCCAGGGGGAAGCTGGGCCGTCGAGACCCCGAAGGACCTCCGAAACCGACCACTAAGGCACGGCGGGAGCTTCGCCCTCTCGCAGGCTGGTGCCAGGGGCCAGCCGCTGGACGGCGTCCTCCATATGGGCTTCCAGCAGCGAGAGCACGGTTTCCTCGTCGCCCGCGCGCAGCGCCTCGATGATCCGGGTGTGTTCGGCGACGCGTTCCTCGACCCGCTGATAGGTCCCTTGCAACGCGGTCAGGCACATGCGGGTCTCGATGAGCAGGGTCCGTGCCATCCGCACGAGCCGTTTGCTGCCGGAGGCGTCGATCAGCGCCTCGTGGAACCGGAGGTCCGCCCAGGAGAGCGCGGTCGGATCGTCGTCGTCGGCGGCGACGGCCATGGCCCCCACGGCTTCTTCGAGTACGGCGGCGACCTTCTCCCGGTCGCCGCGCAGCGCTCGCAGCATCGCGGCGCGCTCGATGGCCGAGCGCGCCGAATAGATGTCGTAGACGTCGCCGGGTTCGAGGTCGATCACGAACAGCCCGCGGTGGCGCTCGCTGCGCAGGAGCCCCTCGGAGACGAGATGCTGCATCGCCTCCCTCAGCGGTCCCCGCGAGACTTGGAACCGGGAAGCCAGCTCGGTTTCACCGAGCTGGGTGCCGGGAGGAAGAGCGCCGGTCATGATCGCGTCCCGCAGCTGGCGCGCGATGATCCCGGCGGTCGACTCCCGGCTGACCGGTTCGATATCCGGCAAGGACATGGTTCAGTTGCCTCTCTTACCGAACAGCGCGCCCAGTGTGCGGACGAGCGGGGACTTCCCGGTGAGCCGCAGGCCCTCCCAGACGGTGACCTGATTGGCGGTCAGCACCGGCTTGCCGAGGCGGGATTCGAGGGTGTTGATCTCGCCGAGCGTCCGCATGGCGGTGTCGGGGACGAGCAGTGCGTCGGCGTCCGGGTGGTCGCGGCTCACCGCGAGCGCGATGACGGCTTCCGGGCTGAGCCGGCCGACCTCGGCGGCGGTGTCGATATCCGAGCTGCCCATCGAGACGACTTCGATCCCGCCCGCGCCGAGGAACTCGACGAACAACCGGGCGACGTCGTCCGGGTAGCTGGCGGCGACCGCGACCCGCCGGACGCCGAGCGCGTGCGCGGCGTGCACGAAGGCGAAGGAGGTGCTCGACGCCGGGACACCGGCGACGGCGGCCAGCCGGTCGGCCTGTTCGCGGGCACCTTCCCAGCCGTAGACGAAGCTGCCGCTGGTGCACGCCCACACCACCGCGTCCGGTTCGTGTTTGGCCAGCAGTGCGGCACCGTCGGCGAGACGGCTTTCGCTGCCGAGGTCGAGGAGTTCGGCCACGGCGTGCAGGTCGGTCCCGTAGATGTGCTCGACCGGAAGTTTGATCCCGGCCATGTCCCCGCCGAGAAGTTGTTCCGCGAGCGGGTAGTCGTCTTCGGCCGCGTGATCGGGGTAGATGAACCCGATCGTCGTCGACTCGGACGGCGGCTCGGGTGGGGTGAGCGGGATGGGCACTGGACCTCCGGAGGAAGATTGTCGACAATCGTAGGGGAGGAGGTCAAGTGACCTCACGGAGCCACTTGCCCGGCCCGACGATCGGCAGGTTCATCCGCCGGAGGCAGGCCCACATCGTGAGCTGGTTCGCGGTGAGGACGGGTTTGCCGAGCGCGCTTTCGAGTGGCTCGATCAGATCGTAGGTGGGGAGGTTGGTGCAGCTGACGAAGATGGCCTCCGCGTCGGCGTGGTCGGCGGCGAGGATGCGTTCGGCGATGGTCCGGTAGCTGACCTTCCAGATGCCGCCGCCGAGGCCGAGGTGGTCGCTCGACACCGTGCGCACGCCGAGTTCGGTCAGGAACTCGTGCAGCTTCCCGGTCAGGTCGCCGTCGTAAGGGGTCAGCACCGAGACCCGGTGGAGGTCGAGCTGGTGCAGGACCTCGGCGAGCGCGCCGGAGGTGGTAACGGCGTCCGGCGCGCCGGCGTCGCAGATCGCCTTGGTCAAGGAGCGTTCGTAGTCCACGCCGTTGACGAAACTGCCGGAGGTGCACAGATACGCGACGACTTCGGGTTCCACGTGGAGCACGTCCCTCGTGGCGGCCGCGAGGTGACGGCTGTCGCTGACGAGCTGGGCCATCTCCATGCTCACGGGGACGGGCTCGTAGGGCGTCCGAGCCAGATGGAGGGACACTTCCATCGGCACCCAGCGCCACAGCTCGCGCTCCAGTGCGAGGTCGAACGGAGCGATCACGCCGATGCCGCGCTGCGCCAACGGGCCGTCGAACTCCAATAAGTCGAAATCCAAGTTTCAGCCTCCGGAGTACTTCTGCTGTCACAGGTCCGGTGCTCCGGGGGTCGTTCCTCGGATTGTTGACAATCATACGAGCCACTTTTACGGTGTCAACGTGATCGCTTCGGAGACCCCTGTGCTGGCGGTGCTCTGCGGAGACGCACGCCCACCGGATATGCGCGCTATCGAAGCCGAAGCGGTGGTTCGTTACACCGACGAGGCCGGGCTGGCCGATGCGTTATCCGGAGCCGACGCGCTCTTCGTCTACGATTTCCTCTCGACGGCCGTTCCTGGTGCCTGGCACGGCGCCGACGGGCTGCGCTGGCTCCATATCGCCAGCGCGGGCGTCGATCCGGTGCTCTTCCCCGGGCTGCGGGACAGCGACGTCGTGCTCACCAATTCGCGCGGGGTGTTCGACGGGGCGATCGCCGAGTACGTGCTCGGCGTCGTGCTCACGTTCGCCAAGGACTTCGTCCGTTCGTGGGAACTTCAGCGAGAGACGCGCTGGAAGCATCGGGAGAGTGAACGGATCTCCGGTCGCCGGGTGCTCGTGGTCGGCACCGGGCCGATCGGCCGGTCGATCGCGCGGATGCTGCGGGCCGCCGGGATGTCGGTGGCAGGCGTCGGGCGGCGTTCTCGTGAGGACGATCCCGACTTCGGCGACGTGTACGCGTCCTCCGACCTGGCACGCCATCTCCCCGAAGCGGACTACGTCGTCGCGGTCGCGCCTCTGACCGAGCAGACGAAGGGCATGTTCGACGCCGAGACGTTCGCCGCGATGAAGTCCGGCGCCCGGTTCGTCAACGTGGGCCGCGGTGAACTGGTGGTGACCTCCGACCTCGTCGCGGCGCTGCGGGACGGGCCGGTCGGCGGTGCGGCGCTCGACGTCTTCGACACCGAGCCGCTGCCGTCCGATAGTCCTTTGTGGACAATGGAGAACGTGCTGATCTCGCCACATATGTCGGGCGACTTCATCGGCTGGCGCACTACTCTGGTAGAGGTGTTCGCGGACAACTTCCGTCGCTGGCGCGCGGGGGAGCCGCTGCGCAACGTCGTGGACAAGCAGCTCGGGTACGTACCGTCGGAGACGCTTCGCCAAGGTTAGGGACCGGATGAACGACATCAAGTTGACCGCTAGCGAACTCGTCGCCGCGTATGCCACCGGAGAGTTCTCACCCGTCGAGGCGACTCAGAACGCGTTGCGCGTCGTCGAGGAACGCGACGGTGACGTCAACGCCTACTGCCTGGTCGACGCCGAACGCGCGATGGACCAGGCCAAGGCGTCGGAGATCCGGTGGCGTGACGGCAATCCGATCGGCTGGCTCGACGGGGTCCCCGCCTCGATCAAGGACATGTTCCTCACCCAGGGCTGGCCGACGTTGCGTGGTTCGCGGTGCATCGACCCCGATCAGCCGTGGGACGTCGACAGCCCGGTCACCGCGCGGCTGCGGGAAAACGGCCTGGTGCTGCTGGGAAAGACCACGACGCCGGAACTCGCGTGGAAGGGCGTCACCGACAACACGCTGACCGGGATCACACGCAATCCACATGACCTGTCGACGACGGCCGGCGGTTCCAGTGGCGGCAGCGCGGCGGCTGTCGCGGCCGGGATGGGTGAGCTGTCCGTCGGGACCGATGGCGGCGGTTCGATCCGGATTCCGGCTTCGTTCTGCGGGATCGTCGGACTCAAGCCGACGCATGGCCGGATCCCGCTGTTCCCGGCGAGTCCGTTCGGGCCGCTTTCGCACGCCGGGCCGATGGCGCGTTCGGTGGACGACACCGCGCTGCTCCTCGATGTTCTCGCGTTGCCCGACTACCGCGACCCCGCCGCGCTCGCCCCGCCTGTCGCGACTTACCGCGAAGCCGTCCGACGCGACGTACGGGGGCTGAACGTCGCTTACTCGCCGACGCTCGGTTACGTCGATGTCGACCCCGAGGTCGCGGCGATCGTCAAAGCCGCCGTCCAGTCGCTGGGGGACGCGGGACTGCACATCGAAGAGACGGACCCCGGATTCACCGACCCCAAGGACGCCTTCGACATCCTCTGGTCGACGGGGGCGGCCAAGTGGCTGGACGCCTTCCCCGCCGGTTCGGACGAGAAGGTCGACCCAGGACTGCGCAAGGTGTGGGAGTTCGGCAAGACCTTCTCCGCGAGCGACTACCTCGGCGCGAACGCCGAACGCGCCGCGCTGGGCATCCTGATGGGTGAGTTCCACACGCGCTACGACGTGCTGATCACGCCGACCGTACCGATTCCCGCCTTCGAAGCCGGGCACGAGGTGCCGCCGGGCAGCGGGCTGAGCGGGTGGCCGGACTGGACGCCGTTCACCTACCCGTTCAACATGACGCAGCAGCCCGCCATCAGCGTGCCGGCGGGCCGCACGTCCAACGGGCTCCCGGTGGGGCTGCAGATCGTCGGCCCCCGGCACTCCGACGACCTGGTCCTCGCCGTCGCGAAGCTCCTCGAAGAGGTCCGTCCCTGGCCGTGACCTGCGGAAAGATAGCAAGGGACCTTTGCTATCACTTTTCGGTCAGTGGTGCGGGGCGTGCGTCTTGCGGACCAGGCCCCGCACTTCGGAGCTGCACAGCGCGAGCAAGGTGGTCGCCACGACCAGCACGGCACACGCGAGCAACGTGGCGCTGACGCCGAAGTGCTGGGCCAGCGGTCCCGCCGCCATCTGCCCGAGCGGCAGCGCGATGAAGGAACCGAGCATGTCGTAGGAATAGACGCGCGCGAGTTTCTCCTCCGGCACGTTCTCCTGCAGCGACACGTCCCAGGCCACCACGAACTGCTCGACCGCCATCCCGGAGACGAACATCGCCGCGAGCAGCAGCGGCAGCCAGGGTGCCTGGCCGAGGAGGATCAGCGGCGGTGCTTCGAGCACGATCACCGCGACGCCGACGAACAGCGCGCGCCGCGGTTGCCATCGCGCGACGAGGATCCCGCCGACCAGTGAGCCGATCGTCTGGGCCGCGAGGGCGAATCCCCAGCCAGAGCGCCCGAAGGTGCCATCGGCGACGAGCGGGCCCAGCACCGCGATTCCGCCGGCGAGGACGGCGTTCACCACCATGAACTCCGACGACCACGACCCAGACCCAGGTCCGCGACCGGAACTCGCGCCAGCCTTCGGCGAGTTCCGCCAGCGGGCGGCTCCCGGCGGTTGAGGCGGATCCGCCGGTAGGACAGGGCGGAGCCAAGGAACAGCAGCGCGTTCCCGGCCAGTGCCCAGCCTGGGCCGACCGCGGACACGAGGATCCCGCCGAGTCCGGCGCCCGCGATCCGGCCGGAGTTCGAGAACAGTCTGCCCAGCGCGTTGGCCTGCGTCAGCAGGACGGCGGGCACCGTCAACGGCGTGAGTGACGCCGACGCGGGTGTGGAGATCGCGGCCACCGCGCCGTTGACCACGCTGAACGCGACCAGCAGCGGGATCGACGCGAATCCACAAAGGACGCTCGCCGCGATGGTCGCCTGGGTCAGCGTGGCGGCGGCTTCGGTGCCCTGCAGGATCACCGAGCGCGGCAGCCGGTCCGCGAGGACGCCCCCGAACAGCAACAACAGCACACTCGCCACCGAACGGGCGCCGACGACGATGCCGATGTCCACCGCCGAGCCGGTCAGGTCGATGACCGCGAACGCCAGCGCGAGTGGCGCCACGGCGTTGCCGAACTCCCCGAATGTGCGACCGGCCACGAGCCCGCGGAAATTGTGGTGGCGCAGGGGTGCGCGCAGCGCCGTCACGGCTTCGTCATCTCGAACAACGAGACGGTCGCGTTGACCGGGATCGTGCCGCGGGTGCGAGGCGGTTGTGCGGCCTCGTGCAGGAGCCTGCCCAATTCCCGCGCGTGCCCGAGTGCCTTCTCCCAGGTCTCGCGGTCGACCCACAGTTCGGCGTCGGTCGTCTCGCCGCGCTTGCCGACGGCGCGGAAGTCGCTGCGGCGCTTGAGTTCTTCGGCCATCGTCAAAACGAGTTCCTGCGGTTTTTCGGTGCTGAACCGTGAACCGGACTCCGGATCGTGCCGGTACCGTTTCGCCATCCCGCCCCGGATCCGGACCTCTTCGGCGACGTCCAGCAGTCCGGCCTCGTGCAGCCGCCGCAGGTGATAGCTGATATTCGCCTGTGTCTCACCGAGTTCGCGCGCGGCTTCGGCCGCGCTCATCGCGGCACCGGTCAAAAGCGACAGAATGCGCAGCCGCACCGGATGGGCGAGGACACGAAGTTCGTCGAGCTCGGGGGATGCGGGCATGGCGCAAAGTATCGACTGCCGAGACGCCAACCACCAAACAGTTATTTGGGGGTTTCGTTGGCCGGGAGATCCGGTGCGAAGATCCGATGCCTGTGCTCTGCTGGAGTCATGCGTACGACCACATTGGGCAGGAGCGGTCTCGAGGTGTCGAGGATCGCCTTCGGCACCTGGCAGCTCGGCGGGGACTGGGGCTCGTTCGACGAGGACGCGGCGATCGGCGCCATCCGCCACGCGCGCGAACTCGGGGTCAACTTCTTCGACACCGCACAGGCTTACGGCTTCGGGAAGTCCGAGGCGATGCTCGGGAAGGCACTGCGCGAGGAGCTCAAGCGCGACCGCGACGCTCTCGTCATCGCCACCAAGGGCGGCATCAAGCCGCGGTCCGAACGGCCTCGCGATTCCCGGCGCGAGTGGCTGACACAGGGCATCGAAGACAGCCTTCGCTTCCTCGACATCGACCATATCGACCTCTACCAGATCCACTGGCCCGACTCGGACGCTCCGGCCGAGGAGACCGCGGGGATCCTGCAGGAATTCGTCGATGCCGGGAAGATCCGGCATGTCGGCGTCTCCAACTACGACGCCGCGCAACTCGCGGCCTTCGACAGGACCCGGCCCGTCGAAACCCTGCAGCCGCCGTACCATTTGTTCCGCCGTCAGATCGAGACCGGCCCGCTGCCGTACGCGCGGGACAACGACATCGGCGTGCTGGTCTACAGCCCGCTGGGCAGCGGCTTGCTGACCGGATCCTTCACGCCGGAGACGACGTTCGAGAAGACCGACTGGCGTTCCCGGTCGTCGGCGTTCACCGGCGAGAGCTTCCGCCGCAACCTCGGCGTCGTCGGCAAGCTGAAGGATTTCGCCGCGGGCAAAGGGATCTCGGTCAGTCAGCTCGCGATCGCGTGGACGCTCGCGCGGCCGGGCGTCCACGTCGCGATCGTGGGCGCGCGCAAGGCGGCCAACATCGAGGCCAGCCTCGCCGCGGCCGATATCGACTTGACGGCAGAGGATCTCGCCGAGATCGACCACCTCACCGCCGACGCCGTCCCGGTAGCGGGCGCCAGTCCCGAAGGCGTCGCTTAGTGGTCGGTTTCGGAGGTCCTTCGGGGTTTCGACGGCCCAGCTTCCCGCTGGACGTACGGCCGAAAGGTCCGAGTACAAACCCGTACGAGGACCTTCCGGCCGCACGCCCAGCGGAAACCTGGATCCGCCGATACCCACGAAGGACTTCCGAAACCAACCACTTAAAGCTTGAACTCCGTGCCGTCCGCGGGAAGCGAGGCGCCGCCGTCCAGTACGGCGTCGTGCTCGGGTGACGACGGGTCGACGACCGGATTCGTGTTGTTCAGATGCGTGTAGGCCCACCGCGGGCCCGGCCGGATCCTCGCGAGACTGCCGGTGATCGGCAGATGCCCCATCGCCAGCTGCGCGCCGTCCCCGACCTCGGCATCGGTGGCATCCGACATCTCGTCCGGCGCGTAGAAGGTCCCGTCCAGCAGCACGAGATCCGCGCCGTCGGTGAACGAGTCGAACCCGTCCGGCCAGCTCTTCAGGCAGGGCGCGTAGACGAGGACACCGCCGGTCCGGACGTCTTCGATCCGGTACGCCACCACCCAAGGACCGTCCTCAGTGGACGAACGTGCGTACTTCGGCCGTTTGTCGCTCACCGGGAGCACGCTCACCCGAAGTCCGTCGATGGTGATCTCCGACGCCGGAAGCCAGTCCCAGCCACCGTAGCCGTCGATGATCGACCGCGCCGGGAACTGCTCCGCCAACGCGTGGAGCACCGCGTCCGGAGCCCATACCGGAAGCCCGCCCGCCTCCCGTAACAGGAGCAGGCCGAGCGAGTGGTCGAGTTCGGCGTCGGTGAGCAGCACCCCACGCAGCGGGATCTCCCTCGGCCCTGGCCCGGCTCGGAGCGCTGGCGTGGCGAGGATCTGCGCTCGGATGTCGGGGGAGGCGTTGAGTAAGTACCAGTTCTCACCGTCCGCGCTCACCGCGACGCAGTCCTGGGTTCGCGGCGGAGAGTCCGAAGTGCACAGTGCGCAGGCGCAGTTCCATTGCGGGAAACCACCACCGGCGGCGGTGCCGAGCAGGATCACCCTCATCGCGGCGCTCGCATCACGAGTTCGTCCGTTTTCGAAGGCGTGGCGAGGATGAGGTCGACGACGTCGCGCCGCGGCGAACGTGAGCACACCGGATCCGTCGCGGCGGCGTCGCCGGTGAGCTGGAACGCCTGGCAGCGGCAGCCGCCGAAGTCGAGTGAACGCCTGTCGCAGGTGCGGCAGGTGTCCGACATCCAGTCCTCACCGCGATAAGCGTTGAAGGAAGCCGATTCGTACCAGATCCACGCCAGCGGTTTGTCCCGGACGTTGTCGAACTCCAGTGTCTCGATCGCGGTCGACGCGGGACACGGCAGCACGCTCCCGTCGGGCGCCACGGTCAGTTGCCGCGCGCCCCAGCCGTACATGCACGGCTTCGGATATGGCTCGTAGTAGTCGGCGACGACGTAGATGATCTCCATGGTGCCGCGCAGCCGTTCGGTGGCCGCGCGCACGATCGGCTCGGCTTCGGCGAGCTGTTCCCGCGTCGGCATCAGGGCGTCGCGGTTCCGCAGGGCCCAGCCGTAGTACTGCGTATTGGCCAGTTCGAGCCGGTCGGCGCCCATCTCCTCGGCCAGCGCGATGATCCCGGCCAGCTGGTCGTGATTCCGCCGGTGCAGCACGACGTTCACCGAAAGCGGCAGCCCGGCCTTCCTGATCAGCTCGGCGACCACCAGTTTGCGGTCGTGCGCCCGCGCACCCGCCAGCAGGTCCGCGCGTTGTGCCGTCGCACCTTGGACGGAAAGCTGGATATGCGCGATACCGCGCTCGACGAGATCGTCCAAACGGGACTCGGTGAGCCCGAGACCGGACGTCACCAGGTTGGCGTAACAGCCCAGTTTCGTCGCGTGCTCGACCAGGATGGGCAGATCCGGCCGGGCGAGTGGTTCACCGCCGGACATGTGCACTTGGAGCACACCCAGTTCCCGCGCTTGCGAGAGCACGGAAAGCCATTCCTCTGTGGACAGTTCGCCGTCTCGGGTGATCAGCTCGACCGGATTCGAGCAGTACGGGCAGTGCAGCGGGCAGCGATGAGTCAGTTCGGCCAGCATACCCAGCGGCGGGGCCGCGGTGGAGGTGTTCAGGTCCATTCGACGATCCACCGATCTCCCAGCCGGGACAGGACGTCCAGGATCTCTTCTTCGCGAACGCCCGCATATCGTTCGCGTAATAACGCGGCGATCGCCGTCACGTCCGCGACGCCGTCGCACAACGAGAGTACGGCGGCCGCCGTCGGATTCGGGACGAGCACGCCTTCGGGGAACAGGAGAACGTGCGTTTCCCTGGTCTGGTCATAGCTCAGCCGGACACCACGCCGCAGCCGCGGCACGGATCCGGTGGTGATGGTGGCCATCGCTACTCCTTGGCCGCGGTGCGCTCGATGGCGTCGAGCATGGACCAGAGCACGTCGGTCTTGAACGACAGCGCGGCGATCGCCTTCTCCTGCTGTTCGCGGGTGACGGCGTGCCGTACGACGATGTCGAGGGTTCCCTTGCCTTCACCCGAAACCTTGTCGATGCGATTGGTGAAATAGGCGAGGTCCTCCTTGGCGATCCACGAGTAGTTCGCGAGCATGTCGGCGACGCGCCGCTGCATGAGGTGGCCGGCGAACATTTCGGTCAGCCCTGAAGCGACCGCCTCCAGCCAGGGTTTCGTGCGGGCGAAGCCGACATAGGCGTCGACGGCGAACCGAACGCCGGGTGCGACGTGCCGCTGATCGAGAACTTCTTCGCGGTCCAGCCCGACAGCCGCGCATAAACGGAGCCACCGCTCGGCTCCGCCGTCCCCGGCTTTCGCCCCGTCGTGATAGACGATGCGGTCCAGCCATTCCCGGCGTATTTCGGGCAGCGGGCAGTTGCTGATGATCGCCGCGTCCTTCTGCGGGAGCACGCATTGGTAGTACCAGCGGTTCGCGGCCCAGATCTTCAGTTCGTACTCGGAGAGTTCGCCGGCGTGCATCCGGTGGTGGAACGGATGCGTTCCCCAGTACCGGTGCGAAAGTCCGCGCAGGGCAGCGGTGAATTCCGACGAGGACATCGGCGCGGCAAGAGAGGGAAGAGACACTGTGCTGCCTCCAACGTCGGAGGGGTTTCGCTGATCGGGACGGCGGCGCGGTGGTGGGGAACCCGTCCCCACCACCGGGATGGAAGTCACTCCTCCATGCGGGCCGCGTAAGCGGTAACCTCCATGGGAGTTTCGTACTCGACGAAGTCGGGCGTCGTCCACACCTCGATGGGTTCGATCATTTCGCTCTCCTCGCATCGCTGACGTACCTCCCCGGTTCGTCCACATGGGAACGAACCGGGCCGAGCACCGTCACCCTAGAAGCGGGCCTCCGATTCTGACCAGACGTAAGGACGAGTTCGCGGAAGATTTCGTAAGGATTCCTACCTATGGGCGATCGAGCGGTCCAAGTCGTCACGCTCGGCGCACACAACGGTTAAAGGCCAGTGCTTTCCATAGCCCGTCCAGTGGTGCCTGGTTCGTCCTATGGTGTGTTTGTATCCAACTCGACAGGGGTATAGCTGAAGGAGGCGTCCCATGTCCTTACGTCGTACTCTCGCCACCACGTTCGCCGTCGCGACGGCCGTTTCGATCGCGGCCGGACCGGCCGCGGCCGCCGAAGCGCCGTCCGTCCAGGCGATCAAACAGATCGCGAGCGGCCTCAACCAGGCCTGGTCGATCGACTTCCTACCCGACGGTACCGGCCTCTTCACGCAGAAGGACGCCAAGACGATCAGCAAGATCGACAAGGCGGGCAAGGTCACCACGGTGCAGACCATCCCGGGGGTGAGCGTCACCGCGGAGGCAGGCCTGCTCGGCATCGCCGTCTCGCCGAATTACGCCACCGACCAGACGGTCTTCATCTACTACACGACCAGTTCCGACAACCGCATCGCCAAGCTGAAGCTCGGTCAGGCGCCGACGCCGATCGTCACCGGTATCCCGCGCGGCGCGCAGTACCACCACGGCGGGCGGATCAGGTTCGGCCCTGATGGCTATCTGTACGCGGGCACCGGTGACGGCCAGAACGGCGCCAACGCGCAGAACAAGAACTCCCTCGGCGGCAAGGTTCTGCGCGTCACCACCGACGGCGCGGCCGCGCCCGGCAACCCGTTCAACAGCCGGGTCTACTCCTATGGCCACCGCAACGTCCAGGGTCTGACCTGGGTGAACGGCCAGCTGTACAACTCCGACATCGGTAACAACAAGCTCGACGAGCTGAACAAGATCGAGCCGGGTAAGAACTACGGCTGGCCGACCTGCGAGGGCCCGTGCACCACGGCGGGGATGACCAACCCGGTCAAGGCGTGGCCGACGTCCTCGGCGACGCCGAGCGGGCTGGCGGCCTACAAGGGCTCGCTGTACATGGCCGCGCTCAAGGGCGGCACCTACAAGCTCGACCTGAACGGCAACGGTGGCAAGCTCTGGACCAACCTCGGCCGCACCCGTGACGCCGTCGCCGGTCCCGACGGTCAGCTCTACACGATCACCCCTGGCGCCATCTACGTCTCCGACGGCAGCTAACCCCCTGCGCGTTTAGTCCTCTGGTTGCGGTCCTTGCGTGTGCAACTACCGCAACCAGAGGACTAAACGCGCAGGGGTTAGCTGCGCGCGAGAGAAGCAGCGTGTTCGAGTTCGGCCAGTGCGGTGTCCAGGTGGACGAGGATGCGCTGCAGATGCGGCACACTCCGTCGGCAGCCGGTGATGCCGAAGTCCAGATCGCCCCCGTTGCTGGTCAGCGTGATGTTCAGCGCCTGCCCGTCGAGCAGCACCGACGCCGGGTAGATGCCGTCGAGTGACGCGCCGTTCCAGTACATCTGCTTACGTGGCCCCGGCACGTTCGAGATCACCAGGTTGAACGGCGGCCTCGTGTTGTTCACGAAACCGGGGATCGGCGAGATGCCGAGCTGGGCGACGTTGATCCCCGACAGCAGCAGTGTCTGCAACGGGGTCAGCTCCGAGAACAGTTTCTTCCCGTTGCGCATGGACGCGTTGATCGTCGCGAGCCGCGCGGCCGGGTCGGTCAGATGAGTGGCGAGGTTGCACAGCAGCGCACCGATGTTGTTGCCCGCCGCGTCACCGCTGTCCTTACGCCGCAAGGAAACCGGGACCATCGCGATCAGCGGCGCGTCGGGCAGCGCGCTCTGTTCGATCAGGTAGTCCCGCAACGCGCCCGAGCACATCGCGAGGACGACGTCGTTGCGTGACACCCCGGCCGCGGTGGCCACTTTGCGGACGCGGTCGAGCGACCACGACTGCGCGGCGAACCGTCGCGCCCCGCCGATCGGCACGTTCAGCATCGTCTTCGGCGCCTGCGACGGCAGCGTGAGGGTGTGTTCCTGGAACGCTTCCCGCGCCACCTTCACCGCGGCGGGTGCGATGCCGGCGAGCTGGTTGACCGTCTTCCCCATCGTCTGAAACACCGAGGGGGTCGCCTTGCCGTTGCGGCCGCCGTCGGGTTTGGGCCGGGAACCCCACGGCGGCGGGCAGTCGAGGTCATCCGGGTCATCCGACAGCGTTCCCTGCAGATGCCGCAAAGCCGAGACGCCGTCCATCAGCGCGTGGTGGATCTTGCTGTAGATCGCGAACCGGCCGTCCTGCAAGCCCTCCACCAGGTGGATTTCCCACAGTGGACGGTGCCTGTCGAGCAGTGTGCCGTGCCAGCGCCCGGTCAGTTCCAGCAGTTCGCGGATCCGGCCGGGCTGGGGCAGCGCCGAATGCCGGAAATGGTAGTCGAGTTCGAGATCGTTGTCGGTCGCCCAGGCGATATGCCCGGCGGTGTTGACCGGCCGGGCGGGACGGCGCCGGAACACCGGGCGCATGTTGTCGGAATCGAGTAGTTTCCGGCGGATGTCTCGCAGGTAGTCGGGTCCGGCGTCCTCGGGTTTCTTGAACAGCTGAAGTCCGCCGACGTGCATCGGATGTTCGCGCGTCTCCACGAGAAGGAACATCGAGTCGGTCACGGGCATCAACGGCATCGTGGGACCACCTTCCGCGCGGCGGCGTGCGAGCACGCCGGGTGCGAGAGTCTACGCACACCGCAACCACCTTCTCACGCTTTAGGGTGACTGACATGACGATCCCGACCGATCCGGAGACGGGCGAGTTCCGTCGGTCCGGAAACCATTTCGACGCGCGTATCACCGCCGACGGCCGTGACGGCTGGCCGGTCGAGGCGGGAAGGTACCGGCTTGTGGTGAACCGGGCGTGTCCATGGGCGAGCCGAGGGCTGGTCGTCCGGCGGCTGCTCGGCCTGGAGCCCGCGCTGAGCGTGGCCGTGACCGACCCGATCCAGGACGACAAGAGCTGGCGGTTCACCCTCGATCCCGATGGCCGGGACCCGGTGCTCGGCATCAAGTACCTCGCCGAGGCCTATCACGCCGCCGACCCGCACTATCTGGGCGGGATCAGCGTTCCGGCCATTGTGGACATTCCGAGTGGACGGCTCGTCAGCAACGACTACCCGCGGATCACACTCGATTTTTCCACCGAATGGACCAGTCTTCACCGGTCCGGTGCCCCTGACCTCTATCCCGAGCGGCTACGCGACGAGATCGACGACGTCAACGTGGGTGTCTACGCCGACGTCAACGCCGCTGTGTACCAAGCCGGTTTCGCGAGCAAACAGGCCGCGTACGACGACGCCTATACCCGGCTCTTCGCCATGCTGGACGTGCTTTCCGAACGTCTGGAGAAGCAGCGTTACCTCGTCGGTGACACGATCACCGAAGCGGACATCCGGTTGTTCACCACGCTCGTCCGTTTCGACGCGGTTTATCACGGGCATTTCAAGTGCAATCGGCACAAACTGACCGAAATGCCGGTGCTGTGGGCTTATACCCGTGACCTCTTCCAAACGCCGGGATTCGGTGACACCGTCGACTTCGACCACATCAAGCGGCACTACCACGCGGTGCACGAGCAGGTGAACCCGACGCGGATCGTCCCGCTCGGCCCGGACCCGTCCGGCTGGGCGGTGCCGCATCACCGCGAGCAACTGGGCGGGCGCCCGTTCGGCGACGGTACGCCGCCGGGGCCGCCGCCTGAGGACGAACGGATCGGGGACACGGATGGAGCCACTTCCTGAACAGGCCGGCATCGTCGTCATCGGCGGCGGCATCATCGGGGTCAGCTGCGCGTACCGGCTCGCCGCCGCCGGCGCCTCCGTGCTCCTGCTCGAACGGGACGGCCTCGGCGCGGGTTCGACGGCGAAGGCGGCAGGCGGGATCCGCTCGTCGTTCACCACCAGGGTCAACATCGAGATCGGCCTGCGTGGGCTGGCCGAGTACGCCTCCTTCGCCGAGACGTACGGCGCCGAGATCGACTTCCGCCGCGACGGCTACCTGTACCTGGTCACCGACCCGGCGGACCTGCCGGAGTTCGAACGCTGCGTCGCACTGCAGAACTCCTACGGCGTCCGCAGCAGGCTTGTCGAACCGGCCGAGGCGCGGCGGCTCTCCCCGCTGATCGACAGCGAGGGCGTGGTAGCGGCACTGTGGTCGCCGGACGACGCGAAAGCCACCCCGGACGCCGCGGTCCAGGGCTACGCGCGAGCGGCCCGCCGTCACGGCGCGGTGCTGAGAACCGGTGTCGAGGTCGTCGGGATCGAACGGGACGGCGACGAGATCACCGGCGTCCGGACAGACGACGGTTTCGTCCGCACGACGGCCGTGGTCTGCGCGGCGGGTGCCTGGTCGGGCCGGATCGGCGAGTTCGCCGACGTCGACCTGCCGGTGCGGCCGTTCCGGCGGCAGGTCGTGTTCACCGGTCCGGTCAAGGGCCTGCCCGAATCCGTGCCGCTGACCATCGAGATGCCCTCGGCGTTCTACTTTCACCGTGAGGGCCTCGGCCTGGCGATGTCCTTCTGCGACGGCGACGGCGATCCCGGTTTCGACACCCGCTACCAGCCGGGCGACTGGCTGCCGAAGCTGGCCGAGATCGCCGCGCGGCGGGTGCCCGCGGTACTCGGCGCGGGGATCCGCGGCGGCTGGGCCGGGCTGTACGAGGTCACGCCCGACCGCAACCAGATCGTGGGGGAAAGTGTGCAGGTGTCGCGGTTCTTCTACGCGACGGGCTTTTCGGGGCACGGATTCCAGATGGGCCCGGCCGTGGGGGAGCTCGTGCGGGACCTGTACCTGGGGCGGGTGCCGGCCATCGACATCACCGAACTCGACGTCCGGCGGTTCGCCGGCGATCGGGCCGTGAGCAGGGAGCACAACATTGTCTGAGGAGTTCATCGAGGTCACCACCGAGGCGGAGCTGCGTGAGATCCTGCCGCCGCCGAGCCGGCGGAACGCGGACAAGTCGCGGCCGAAACTGCACGAGCTGGACCGGCGATGGCTCGCGGAGTCACCGTTCGTCCTGATCGCGACGTCGGCGGCGGACGGCACCTGCGACGTCTCGCCGAAGGGCGATCCGGCCGGGTTCACGCTGGTATTGGATGACACGCGGATCGCCATCCCGGAGCGGCCGGGTAACCGGCGTGCCGACGGTTTCCACAACGTGCTGTCGAATCCGCACGTCGGGTTGATCTACCTCATTCCCGGCCGGGGTGACACGCTGCGGATCAACGGCCGGGCACGGCTGGTGCGGGAGGCGCCGTTCTTCGACGACATGGTCGTGAACGGGAACCGGCCGAAGCTCGCGCTGGTCGTCGACATCGACGAGATCTTCCACCACTGCCAGAAGGCTTTTATGCGGTCGAAGCTCTGGGCTCCCGAGACGTGGACGCCCGAGGCCGTGCCGTCCCGCGCGGCCATCACCAAGACCTTCGAGCGGCCGGAAGAGAGTATGGCGGACCTGGAGTCCTACTACGAGCCAAGCAGGTACGCGGCCGGTCTGTACTGACCTGTTTGAGCATGCGAGATCCGTTTCTATCACTCACGAGCCAGTTGGTCACGGTTGCTGGATCGTTGAACGATCTGGCACTATCGGCGGGGTGCCTTCACCCACCGGAGCCCAGCATCTGGCCGACGCGCTGACCGCTCTGGGGACCGAAGTCGTCTTCGGTCTCCCCGGGGTGCACAACCTGCCGTTATGGGAGGCGCTGGCCGATACGGACATCCGGCTCATCGGGGTCCGGCACGAGCAGACGGCGGGGTACGCGGCCGACGGTTACGCCCGCGCGACCGGGAAGCTCGGGGTCGCGCTGGTGACCACCGGGCCCGGCGCGGCGAATACGCTCGCCGCGGTCGGCGAGGCGATGGCGTCGGCCGCGCCCATTCTGATCATCGCGACCGACATCCCGTCGACCCTGCGGCGTCCCGGCGTTGTCCGGGGCGTGCTGCACGAGACCTCCGATCAGCAGGCGATGTTCGCGCCGGTCACCAAGGCCGGGTTCACCGTCACCAGCGCCGACCAGGTCGCCGCCACGCTCCACCGCGCCGCCCGGCTCGCGCTCCAGCCGCAGAGCGGGCCGGTGTACCTCGGCGTCCCCACCGACTTCCTTTCGGAGCGGACACCCGCCCGTCGTCCGCCGAGGTCGCATGCCCGGCCGCCCGAGATCCCGGACCTGTCCGAGGCCGAGGCGCTGCTGGCCACCGCCGAGCGGCCGCTGATCTGGGCCGGTGGCGGCGCGCTGCGTGCCGAGGCGGGCGAGGCGATCGGCAAACTCGCGGAACGGCTGGCCGCGCCGGTCCTCACCACGTTCGGCGCGCGTGGCCTCCTGTCTGTCGACCATCCTTGTCTCGCGCCGAATCCAGTGCACGCGCCCGAAGTCGGCGCCCTGTGGGACGAGGCCGACGTCGTCCTCGCCATCGGTACCGACTTCGACGGGCTGATGACGCAGAACTGGCTGATGCCGCAGCCGAAGAAGCTCATCGCGATCAACGTCGACCCGGACGACGCGGCCAAGAACTACCCGCCGGACATCACGCTGGTCGGTGACGCCCGCGTGCTCACCGAGGCGCTCAAAGTCGAGGAACGGCCCGGTATCGCGGCGCTCGTCGGCAGGCTCGCCAAAGTCTCCGCGCGGGTCCGGCAGCGGATCAAGGAAGAGGAACCGCAGGCCTTCGACCTTCTGTCCACTTTGGACGAGGTGCTGCCGCGGAACGCCGTCGTGGTCGCGGACATGTGTGTGGCAGGCTACTGGATCGGCGGCTTCCACCGCGTCCGCGCCCCGCGCAAACTGGCTTACCCGATGGGCTGGGGCACCCTCGGCTACGGCTTCCCGGCGGCACTCGGCGCAGGCGCGGCGGAGACCGGGCGGGCGATCTGCGTCATCGGCGACGGCGGATTCCTGTTCGGCGTCGGCGATCTCGCCACCCTGGCGCAGGAACAGCTGCCGGTGACGGTGATCATCGTCGACGACGGCGGCTACGGAATGCTCCGCTACGACCAGGACCGTGCCGGGCTACCACGTCGCGGCGTCGACTGGGACAGCCCTGATTTCGTCGGCCTCGCCCGCTCCTTCGGGGTGCACGCGGACCGCGTCTCCGGGTTCGGACGCGCGTTCCGGCGGCTGCTCGGGGAGTTCGTCGAGTCCGACGAGCCGAACGTGCTGGTCGTCCGCGCGAAGATGACGCCGCCACTCAACACCTCACCGCGTTGGTACCGCAAGGAATCTTCGTGACGGGGCTCCGCGTCGGCGTGGACATCGGTGGCACGTTCACCGATGTCTGCGTACTCGACGAGACCGGTGTCGTCGCCGTCGGCAAAGTACTGACGACGCACGACGAGCCCGCCCGCGCGGTCGAAGAAGGTCTGAAAAGGACACTCGCGGACGCCGGGCTGGACGCGGCCGATGTCGAGCAGTTCGTGCACGGCACCACGCTGGTCACGAACGCGTTGATCGAGCGCAAGGGCTCGCGTACCGCGTTGCTGGCCACCGCCGGTTTCCGTGACGTGCTGGAGATGCGCCGCGAGCACCGGTACGAGTTGTACGACCTGCTCATCGAACTGCCGGTACCGCTGGTGCCACGTCACCTCCGCTTCGACGTCCCCGAAAGGATCCTCGCCGACGGAACCGTCCACATCAGACTGGACGAGGACTACGTGGCACGTCTCGGGCGCGAGCTCGACGCACGCGGGATCGACGCGGTGGCGATCTGCTTTCTCCATGCTTTCACCAATCCGGCGCATGAACGCCGGGCGGCCGAGGTGCTCAAGGACGTCGCACCGCGGTTGCGGGTCGCGCTGTCGGGCGAGGTCGTCCCGGAGATCCGCGAGTTCGAACGCACGTCGACCACGGTCGCATGCGTCTACGTCCAGGACCTCACCGAGCGCTATCTGCGTGATCTGGAACGACGCCTGCACGAGGCCGGTGTGCGGCCGTCGCCGCACATCATGCTGTCCAACGGTGGCATCGCGACCGTCGACACCGCCGCGCGTTACCCGATCCGCCTCCTCGAATCCGGCCCGGCCGGTGGGGCGCTGGCCGCGTCCGCCGTCGGCTCCGCGGCCGGGATCGAGGATCTGCTGGCCTTCGACATGGGCGGTACCACGGCGAAACTCTGCCTGATCTCCGGTGGCGCGCCACTGGTGACGCACGAGTTCGAAGTGGACCGGAAGTACCGGCTGCTGCCGGGTTCCGGGCTGCCGGTCAAGGTCCCGGTCACCGACATGATCGAGATCGGTGTCGGTGGCGGCTCCCTCGCCCGGATCGACGCGCTCGGCCTGCTCACCGTCGGCCCGGATTCGGCCGGTTCCGAACCAGGGCCGGTTTGTTACGGCCGCGGCGGCACCGAGCCGACCGTGACCGACGCCGACCTCGTGCTCGGCTACCTCGACCCCGGTTATTTTCTCGGCGGGGGAATGACTTTGGACGTGGAGGGAGCGCGTGAGGCGATCCGGTCGAAGATCGCCGAACCACTCGGCGTCAGCGTCGAAGAGGCCGCTTGGGGTATCCACACCAGCGTCAACGAGGACATGGCCAACGCCGCCCGCGTGCACGCCGTCGAACGCGGCAAGGATCCGGCCAAGCTGCCGATGTTCACCTTCGGCGGCGCCGGACCGGTGCACGGTGTCGGTGTCGCACGCGCGCTCGGCGCACCCGAGGTGGTCGCGCCACCGGCCGCCGGAGTGCTGAGCGCGGCGGGGTTCCTCACCGCGCCCTTGGCCTTCGACTTCGTGCGCTCGGCGCGTGCGGCGGTGCTCGACCTCTCTTGGGAGCAGGTCGACGCGCTGTTCGCGGAGATGGAGGCCGAGGGCACGGAATTGCTCGAAAAGTCCGGTGTGGACAGTGCGAAGGTGACGCATCGCCGCGTCGCCGAGATGCGGTACTCCGGTCAGGGGTACGAGATCCGCGTGCCGGTCGAGCCGGGTGCCTGGCCGGACTCACTGGTCGACGCGTTCACCGAGACCTATCGGTCGCTGTATCAGCGAACCGGGCCGGACGTGGCGATCGAGGTGCTGAACTGGCGGGTCGTCTCCAGCGGTCCGGCACCCGAGGTCACACTGAAGCTCACCGCCGTCGAGACCGAAGGTGAAGCACGCAAGGGGAGTCGTCCGGCTTACTTCCCTTCGGTAGGTGGATTTGTCGACACGGCCGTGTTCGATCGGTACCGGCTCCGGGCTTCCGATCGCGTCGAAGGCCCGGCCATCGTCGAGGAACGCGAGTCCACTGTGGTCATTCCGCCGGGTGCTCGATGCGTGGTCGGCGAAGACGCCAGTCTGGTGGTGACGGTATGAGTGTCGACCCGATTCTGGTCGGAGTGCTGGGAAACCGGTTGCACTCGATACTGGCCGAACAGCAGAACGCGCTTGTCAACACGGCGTTCTCGTCCGTGGTCCGGGAATCGCTCGACCTCGCCTGCGCGGTGTTCGACTCGCGTGGCGAGATGATCGGCCAGTCCGTCGGCGGGACCCCTGGCCACATCAACGCGATGGCGACCGGGATGCATCACTTCGTCGCCGCGTATCCGCCGGGGAAACTGGAACCGGGTGACGTCCTGCTCACCAACGATCCGTGGCAGACGGCCGGGCAGATCAACGACATCACCGTGGCCACACCGGTGTTCCTGCGGGGACGGCTGGTCGCGTGGTTTGCTTCCTGTTGCCACGCCCCGGATATCGGCGGGCGGCTGGTCTCGGCCGAGGCCAGCGAGGTCTTCGAGGAGGGCCTGCGCCTGCCCATCATGAAGTTCCTCCGCGCGGGCGAGGTCAACGCGGATCTCGAACTGCTGATCCGCGCGAACGTGCGTACGCCGGAGGAGACCATCGGCGACCTGTACGCGCAGGTCACCGGGAACGAGGTCGGTGCGGCCAGTCTGGTGCGGTTGCTGGAGGAGTTCGAGCTGGACTCACTCGACGACGTCGCCGCCGAGATCATGAACCGCTCCGAGCGTGCTTTGCGGGACGCGCTGGCGAAACTGCCGGACGGTACCTACACCAGCGAGCTGCTGACCGACGGTTTCGACGACGAGGAGGTCGTCCTCAAGGTCACCGTGACCGTCGACGGCGAAGAGATCCACCTCGACTTCGCCGGATCGTCGCCGCAGAGCCGCCGCGGGATCAACGTCGTCCTCAACTACACGCGGGCGTACGCCTCGTTCGCGGTCAAGGCGGCCATTTCCCCGGAAGTGCCGCACAACGCGGGCTCGTTCCGGCCGGTGCACGTCACCGCGCCCGAAGGTTCGGTGCTCAACTGCACGCCACCCGCGCCGGTCGCGTCACGGCATCTGATCGGGCATTTCCTGCCGTCATTGCTGATCAGCGCGTTGTACGAGGCGCTACCGGGTAACGCCTTGGCGCACAGCGCGGACGCGTTGTGGATGACGATCTGGCGCGGAGCCGATGCCTCGGGTGCCGAATTCATGCTCAACGTCTTCCAGACCGGGGGAATCGGGGCACGGGCCACCAAGGACGGTCTCAGTACCACCGGATTCCCCAGCGGGCTGCGATCGACACCGACCGAAGTCATCGAGACGATGGCGCCACTGGTGCAGCGCGAGCGGGTGCTGCGAGTGGATTCCGGTGGCGCAGGGCGTCGGCGCGGCGGCCTCGGCCAGCGTACGGCGATGGCCGCACGCGGCGAGATTTCGTGGAGTGTCAACGGGAACGTCGATCGGGTGCTTCGACCGGCGTCCGGTGTGGACTCGGGGCATGATGGGGCCGCGGGCCGGTTCGGGCTCGCCGGGGGAACCGGCCTGCCGTCGAAGAGCCGGGTGAACCTGCGGCCGGACGACGTCGTGGACGTGATCCTGCCGGGTGGCGGCGGGTACGGCGACCCGTTCGAACGCGAACTAGAGGCCGTGCTCGCCGACGTCGTCGACGGTTACGTTTCCGTCGAAGCCGCGCGCGAACTGTACGGCGTCGAGGTCACCTACCACGGAAAGCCCGGCGCCCTTGTCCGGCTGCCGGAGGACTACACGGCTGTTTTGTCGAGAGGGAGATAGGTATGGGTCGGCTGGCAGGCAAGGTCGCGGTGGTCTTCGGCGGGGCGAGGGGAATCGGGCTCGCCACCGTGAAGGAGTTCGTCGCCGAGGGCGCGACCGTGTATTCGAGCGATATCCGCGAGCAGGCGGAAGCGGTCGAGGGCGCCGAACATTCCCTTGTGGACGCCACGGACGAGGGGCAGGTCGACGAGTTCGTCCGCGGCGTGCTGGCCGCGACCGGCCGGATCGACGTACTCTTCAACAACGTCGGCATCCACCTCGGGAAACCACTGGCCGAAACCACGCTGGCGGAGTTCGACAACATCTTCGCGCTGAACGTGCGTGCCGCCTTCCTCGGGATCAGGGCGGTGCTGCCGGGGATGATCGAGCGGAAGGCGGGCAGCATCATCACGACGTCGTCCAACGGCGGTGTGATGGGCCGCCCCGGTGACCCGGTGTACAACGCCACCAAACACGCACTGGTCGGGATGACGAAATCCCTCGCCGTCGCGCACGCGCACCAGGGCATCCGGGCGAATACGGTCAACCCGGGCGCGATCGACACCGACATGCTGCGTGGCACCCTCGCGTCGCAAGAGGACTTCGAAGCCAAACAGCACCAACTGGTCGCGAGCACACCCGCCGGGCGGGTCGGCGAGGCATGGGAAGTCGCGAAGGCCGTCGTCTTCCTGGCCAGCGACGAATCCCGGTTCATCAACGGGGTCGCGCTCCCGATCGACGGCGCGAAGGCCGCCGGTGCCATGCCGGGGAACCGGTACAGTCTCGATTTCGAACTCGGCGTCAGGTAACGCCATGTCCACTCCTGCCGCCGAAAGGAAGCTTTCGGGCGACCGGTACCTGCTCGAACGGAGCGGGACGGCGGAGCGGGTCGCCGAGATCTTGCGCCAGCGCATCACCGAAGGCGTCTTCCCGCCGGGGACGCGGCTTTCCGAGCCGTCGATCAGCGCGGCGCTCGGCGTCTCACGCAACACCCTGCGCGAGTCTTTCCAGCTGCTCGCGCACGAACGGCTGGCCGTGCACGAACTCAACCGCGGTGTGTTCGTGCGGGAACTGACCGCGCGGGACATCGCGGATCTCTACCTCATGCGCCGGGTCACCGAATGCGGTGCGCTTCGGCGCGCGGCAGAACTGTCCACTGTGGATCTCTCCGCCGTCGGGCTGGCGGTACGGGAAGGCCGTGCCGCGGCCGGCGAAGGCGACTGGCAGGCCGTCGGGACCGCGAGCATCGCGTTCCACCAGGCGCTCGGCGACCTGGCGGGCAGCGAGCGGGTCAGCACGACCATGCGTCTAGTGCTGGCGGAGACGCGGCTCTTCTTCGTACTGGCGGAGAACACGCGTACGTTCTTCGAGCCGTTTTTGGAACGGCACGAGCGGATCCTGCGCGACCTGGAACGCGGGCGGTTCGGGCCCGCGGAGACGGCGTTGGAGAAGTACCTGCGGGATGCGGAGAAGCAGCTTCTGGCCGCTTACGACCGCCGGGGCCCGTGACGGTTTGTGGCACTGGTTGTGTGCAGGACTCCCGCCCGCAAACTCCTGCCCGCAAAACGTGCCCGTGCTGTCCGTGCCCATGATGTCCTGAAGGCCCCCTTTGAGACGTTCAACGTCTGAAAGGGGGCCTTCAGGACATCTGTGCGGCGGGCGGTCGGCTCGCCCCTTGCCGCAGCAGGGAGGCCTGCCCGGCGGGTCGTAAGTGGTGATTGGGGTTATTGAGGGGTAAGGCAACGTGGTGCCTCGGGCGAGGCGGTGCCTTGGGTCGGTGCCGCACCGCACTCGCGTGCTCAGACGCCGCACACCCGAGTTCGGCATCCAGGCACGTGTTCCGTTCCTGAGCACGCGAGTTACGTGCTCAAGCACGCGTGTTACAGGTTTGAGCACCGACTCACGACCTCGCGACCCAGGGCACGTCAGCAGGTCAACGCCGCCGCGGCCCAGTCCGCGTGATCGGAATCGACGCCGTCCCCACCGTCGGTGACGACCAGGTCGAGTACCTGGACCCCGCCCAGCGGCACGGAAAGCGGCTGAGCGGCCTGCCCGCGCTCGCTTCGGCCCTGCCGCGCGCACTGGACCGGCTGACTTATTGAGGGGTAAGGCAAACGTGGCGTGGTGCCTGGGCTTGCTGTGACCGACTTTGTTCGCGGGGGTTGGCGGCCAGAGCGAAGGCGTGACTCGCGTGCTTGAAGGCGTGACTTGCGTGCTTGAAGGCGTGACTCGCGTGCTTGAGCACGTCACTCGCGTGCTTGAAGACGGATCTCACGTGCTGGATGCCGAACTCGGTGTGCGGGGTCTGAGCACGCGAGTGCGGTGTCAGGCCCCCTGAAGAGTCCGCTCGGGCATTCTGCCGCCAAAAGTGTCCTTTGTGGATAGTCAAGGGCTGTCAGGGTCGGCCCGGCGAGACCGCTGCCACCACCGACTTACGTCACGTGGCGCGGGGACAACCCTCGATGACCGACCCAACGCGATGAAGGGGCCTTTCACGGCAAACTCGCCATGAAAGGCCCCTTCACGTCATCACGCTCCGCGAGCGAAGCGTGACGTGCACGAGGGCCACTCGCTCGGGTCATGAAGGGCTCAGCCGACGGGACCAGATCCCTTCATGACACCCCCAGTGCGACAGGCCCGCGTAGGCCCGCCTCACGAGAGGCCGAGTTCGTCACCCCCGGGTCCTTCGGTTACCTGGAAGTCATGCGCCATACCGGCACATTAACCACCCGCCCCGACAATTCCGGGTACTCATGCCCCCTGACCACGGTGAATCGCCATTTGTCGACTCCGCCACCGATGATCTCGGCGTAGCGGCGGGCGCCGTCCGCGTTGGCGAAGCGCACCTGCTGGCCATTGGTGAGATGGGTGATCTTGACCGCCATCCGTGCCTCCTGAGTCCGGTGCCGGCCCACGGAGCTTCCCCCTCCGGGGCCGGCGCGCAAAGTAGAACACACGTTCGATAGACGCCGCCAACCCAACCCCCCGCCAGGGTTATCTCCGCATGGTCACCCTCGGCCAACCGTCCAGGCCACGGGCGATTTCGTGGGCGCGAATGGCCCGCAGGCCCTCGGTGAGCTCGTCCTCGCCGAGGGTGACGAAGCCGAGCCGGGCGTAGTACGGCGCGTTCCACGGCACCTCGGCGTAGGTCGTCAGCGTCAGTCCCGCGAGGCCTTCGCGTGCCGCCCACGCGGCGGCGTGCTCGATCAGCCGTCGGCCGAGGCCGCGTCGCGCGTGGTCCGGATGGACGGACACCTGCTCGATGTGGCCGTGGCCGTCGACGACGTCGGCGAGCAGGTACGCCACCGGGCCGTCGTCGTCGAACACCCACGCCCGGCCCGCGCACTGATAAGCCGCGAGGTCCGCGATCGACGGCGGATCGTCGTCGGCGATCGCTTCCATGCCGAGCGCGCGGAACGGTTCGCCCGCGGCGCTTTCGATGTCCTGGAGCGCGGGCAGATCTTCGGTGGTGGCTGGTCGGATCACGATCGAGTTCTACCCCGCCCTCGACGCGAAAGCGCGCCATTTACCCCCATGTCAGAGGGAAAACGACGAAACGGCCCGCTGGATCCTGCCTGCGTACGTCTGGAGCGCGACGATGGCGGCCCGTTTCGCGTCGTCGCTGATCCGGGTCGCCGGGGCGGCGAGGCTCAGTACCGCGGGCCGGTGCCCGGAGCTCGGGATCGGGACCGAACACGACCAGACGCCGTCGTCCAATTCGCCCCAGCTGACCGAATACCGGTTGATACCGGCGCGTTTGACTTCTTCCCGCAGACTCGGCCCGCGACGCTGGACGATCGACGAGAGCCGTCTTTCGCGTTCGCCCTCCGGCAGCATGGCGAGCAGCATCTTGCCCGACGCGCCCGCGCCGAGCGGGACGGAATGGCCGGGCTGGAAGGTGAACCGCATCGCGCGTTCGCATTCGACCCGGTCCGCGCAAACCGCGGCATCGCCGAAATGCTGGAACAGCAGGACGGTCTCGCCGAGATCGCGTGCCGCCTCCTCCATGGCGGGGCGCGCCAGCCTGGCCAGATCGTTGGCCAGCTGCGCGGCCCGCGCGAGCGGCATCACCTGGCTCGTCACGTGGTAGCGGCCGGTCTTGCCCTCCTCCAGTAGCTGGAGTTCCTTCAGCAGCGCGACGTAGCGGTACGTCGTGGCGACGGGGGTGCCGATCATCGCGGCGAGTTCGGCGACACTCGCGTCCGAGCGGCGTTCGGAAAACGAAAGCAGCAGCTGCAGTACCTTGCGTGAGCTGCTGGCGCCTGGGGTGCGTTTCGGGGGAGCGGTGGTGTCCAGGGATCGTGCGGCAGGCGTCATCTCGACCTCTCGCCGGGGCAATCACAAAGAGTCAAGAAAGTAGCACATTGTGTGAATTGTCGACCAGGGTCTTTGGTCCATGAACACGCGGACTTCTTGCTAGGTTCAGACCATGGAAAAGCCATTGGCAGGCAAGATCGCCTTGGTTGCCGGAGCGACTCGCGGCGCCGGGCGGGGAATAGCGGTGCGGCTGGGTGCCGCCGGGGCGACGGTTTACGTGACCGGTCGCAGCACGGGTTCGAAGAGATCGGAAATGAATCGTCCGGAGACGATCGAGGAGACCGCGGCGCTCGTCGGCGAAGCGGGCGGGCACGGGATCGCGGTCGGTGTGGATCACCTGGTGGCGGACGAGGTTCGCGAACTGGTGGCCCGGATCGACGCCGAGCAGGGCGCGCTGGACATTCTGGTCAACGATATCTACGGCGCACCCATCGAATGGAACAAAACGGTCTGGGAGTCCACTTTGGACACCGGGCTGCGCACCCTGCGGCTGGCGATCGACACGCACGCGATCACCAGCCATTTCGCGCTCCCGCTCATGATCAGGAAACCGGGCGGGCTGGTCGTCGAGGTCAATGACGGGACCACCGAGTACAACTCCGGGAACTACCGGGTCTCGTTCTTCTACGACCTCGCCAAGACGGCCGTGAACAGGATGGCGTTCGCACTCGCGCACGAATTGGAACCGCATGGCGGTACCGCGGTGGCGGTCACGCCGGGATGGCTGCGTTCGGAAGCGATGCTCGACGCCTATCAGGTCACCGAAGAGAATTGGCGTGACGCGACGAAGGTGCAGCCGCATTTCGCGATTTCCGAAAGCCCGGCGTTCGTCGGCCGCGCGGTCGCCGCACTGGCCGCCGACGCCGACGTGGCCCGCTGGAACGGGAAATCGGTTTCCAGTGGCGAATTGGCGAAGGAATACGGCTTCACCGACCTCGACGGCAGCCGCCCCGACTGCTGGCGGTACCTGGTCGAGGTCCAGGACGCGGGTAAACCGGCGGACGTCACCGGCTACCGCTGAGGCGTGCGCACGAGGAACGGCGTGAGCAGGCCGGGCGCTGCCTGCTCCGCCATCGCCAGCCCGTCCGCTTCGCCGACGTCGACCACCTGGTAGGCACCCTTGCCGGCGGCGATCGGGGCGGTCACGGTGATCAGCCCGGCGCGGCGCTGGAAGAACGAGCGGCTGACGACAATCCCGATGAGCCCTTCGCGCCGGATCGCCACGGTCGCCCGCGCCAGCGAACCGGAGCGGCTGACCAGGTATCGGCCGACGATCGCGTGGCCGAGGTTGCGGTAGCGGTCCCAGCCGACGAGTGCGGCCAACGGCACCATGACGAGTGCGGCCTGCCACATCCACGAGGGCAGGAAATCGATCCACGCCAGGCCGAACAGCGCCGCCGCCAGTATCAGCACGCCGTTGACGGCCCGGGTGAGCCGCCGTGCCAGCGCCCGCCGCGGATGCCTCGCCAACGGCACCGTCGCCGGGTCGACGTTCTCACGCAGCACCTCGGCCGCGACCTCGTGGACCCGGCCGACCGGCGCGGGCGGCAGCAGGAGACCGCCGCCCTTGTCACCGCCCTTGCCCTCGCGCAGCCCGCCCGCGATCGCGGTGAGCCGTGCCCCGCCCGCGATCCGCAGCGGCAACGGTTCCTTCACCTCGACGCCGCGAAGCCGCTCCTCTTCGATGGAAACCGAACGGGTGGTGATCAGCCCGCGCCGGACGTGCAGGGTGCCTTCCGTTTCCCTGGTGAGCCGGAAGTTCCAGAACGAAAGCACGTAGCCGCCGACGGAAAGCAGGGAAACGACCACCAGCAGGGCGACCGCCGCGATCACGACGATCAGCCACACCGCGGTATTCGCCAGATCGTCCATGAGGTCCCGCAGCGGCCCGACGGTCTCCGGGTCGATGTTCAGCTGGTGCGCGAAATGCCAGACAGCGGCGAATACGGCACCCACCACGGCGAGCCCGGACAGCGTGAACGGCGCGTACCGCAACCACTTCCGGTCGACCTCGGCCACGACCTGCTCCGGCGGCGGCGCGGACTCGGTGACGACTTCCTTGCGGTGCAAGAGAACCGTGCGCAGCCGATGCGCCTCTGTCTGGCTGACGGCGTCGAGGACCAGCTGGTCCTTGTTCGCGCCCTGTGCCGATGAATGCCGTCCGGTGCCGATGCGCACGGCACTGAGGGAGAACAGCCGGTGCTTCGGCTCCGAGGTGACGTCCACCGTGCGGATGCGGTCCAGCGGGATGGCGCGATGCTTGCGCAGCAACAGTCCGGTGGTCCATTCCACCTGGCCGTCGGCGATGCGGTAGCGCGACGTGAGCACATGCGAGACACCGATGAGCACGGTCAGCGCGGTGATGCCAAGCCCGAACCACTCCCAGTCGTTGCCTCGGCCGAGGATCACCGTCCCGACCAGTACCGGGAGCGATTTGACGAGGTCGAGTACCGGCCGGATCAGCAGCATCCGGCGGTCCAGCCGATGCCAGTGATCGAGCTCAGGTGTCACGGCCGGGGTCTCGACGCTCATGTCGCGTCACCGCGGCCGGCCTGGGTGGTCTTCGTGAGTTCCGCGGCCAAGGCCAGCGCCTCGGTGTGATCGAGGCCGGCGATCTTCACCGGACCCGCGGCCGACGCCGTCGTCACGGTGATCTTCGCCAGCCGGAACAGCTGCTCGACCGGGTCACGTTCGATGTCGACGGTCTGGATCCGCGAGATCGGCGCGATCCGCCACTCCTGCTTGAGCCAGCCTTCCTGGGTGTACACGGCTTCACCGGTGACCTCCCAGCGGTGGATCCGGAAGCGCCACTGCGGCATCACCACCAAATGCAGTGGCGCTAGTACGCAGGAGATCGTCAGCGTCACCGTGAGCCACGTCGGCGCGTCGTCGCTCGTGAGCACGAACACCGTCTGGCCGCCGATGAGCACCACCCAGCCGACCGCCGCCCACACCGTCCAGTACCCGATGGCACGACGGCTGACGCGGTGGGCGGGCGGGCGCAGGCTGAGCGTTTCCGGCACGGTTGTTTCCTCAGTCACCCCTCGAGCTTGCACCACCGGGGTACGGACCGCCCACGACACCTGTCACGGACCGATAAGATCGCGCCACCGTCGGCGGAATGGATACCCCCTATCGGGGCGTTGCCACCTATGGCCGGTTGTACGTACGAAAGCTGGAGGATCTGGTGGCACTGGACCCGGAGGACCTGTACGAGGTGGACTCGGACGTCCCCGACCTCGGCGGGGCCGTGCTGCTGCACTACTTCGACGGGTTCATGGACGCGGGTTCGGCGGGCAAGCTCGTGGCCGAGCACCTGCTGAACACCTCCGAACACCGAGTGGTCGCGCGGTTCGACGTCGACCGGCTCATCGACTACCGCTCGCGCCGTCCGACGATGACCTACGCCCTCGACCACTGGGAGGCCTACGACGCTCCCGAGCTGGTCGTCCACCTGCTGCACGACGTCGACGGCGTGCCGTTCCTGGTGCTCACCGGCCCGGAACCGGACCACGACTGGGAGCGTTTCTGCGCGGCCGTGCGCGGGCTCGTCGAACGCTGGGACGTGCGGCTCACCGTCGGTTTCCACGGCATCCCGATGGGCGCCCCGCATACGCGCCCGCTCGGCGTGACGGCGCACGCGACCAGGGACGAACTGGTCGGCGAGCACCGGCCGCTGCCCAACCGGATGCAGGTGCCGGGCAGTATCGCCGGGCTGCTGGAGTTCCGGTTCGGTGAGTGGGGACACGACGCCGCCGGATTCGCCGCGCACGTGCCGCATTACCTGGCGGAGTCGACGTATCCGAGCGCGGCGCTGCACCTGCTCGAGGCGGTCGCCAAGGCGACCGGGCTGAACCTGCCGGACGGGGACCTGCGGGAGGCGGCACGCGAGGCCGACGCCGAGATCGACCGGCAGGTCGCCGAGTCGGAGAAGGTCGCCGACGTCGTACGCGCGCTGGAACGGCAGTACGACACGTTCATGGAGGCTTCCGACAAGGAGAGCCTGCTCGCGGAGTCGGTCGAGCATATGCCGACCGCGGAGGAGCTGGGGAACCAGTTCGAGCGCTACCTTGCCGACCCCGAAGGCTATGGCGGGAGCACTCCGGAGCGTTAGGCCGACGTACTGGAAGCCGCGGTCGGTCTTGGGGGGCGTTTGCTTTGGTCACCTGCTCACGGCGCGTGAAGGCCCCCTTCCCTCGGCTCAGCCGAGGAAACTCGACCTTCACACCTTCCGGAAGTACATGAAGGCCCCTTCCTTGCGCCTAGCGCAAGGAAGGGGGCCTTCATGTACTGGGGAGCGGCCAGGGCGGCGCCGGAACGCAGGGGTCGGGTTGTCGTGAGTGTTTTGGGTCGTTCTAACGCAATGCCACTTAGCTTAAGTTGATCAACCTCTTGACCTGCGGTTTCTTATGGGCGACGACAGTCGGTCAGGGTCTCGCGATCGCCCCGCCTTAGAGTGTTTGCCCTGGTCAGACGGCCGACGTCTTGGAATTGGTTTTCAAATTCAATATAAGCTAAGCGGCATTGCGTTCTAACGACCCAAAACACTCACGACCCCCACGCGCGGGGCGGCGGGTCAGTGCCAGTCGAGTGAAGCGATGACACCCCAGGTGCTCGCCAGTCCACCCGAGCTGCCGAGTCGCGAAGGTGTACGTGGATCCCGTACGGATCTCCGCGCCGGAAGGTTGCCCGGTCAGTGGTCGATGGCGATCATTTCCCTCGAATGCCTCGGTCGTTCGATCTCGTCGACCAGCGCGACCGCGAGATCCGCGTAGGAGAATGGCCCGGCGTCTTCCGCGCGTGGCAGCACGCGGTGGTCGCCGCTGCGGTACACGCCCGTGCGGTCGGCGTGCTCGTCGATCATCGCGGGCGGCGGCGCGATGATCACCCAGTCCAAGTCACCGCCGGACGCGCGGAGGACCTCCAGTTCCGCCGCGTGCCCGAGGGAGAACTCACGGTGTTCGGCAGGCCAGTCCGGCTGGTCGTGGAACGCGACGCCCGGTGAGATCTCCAGCGCGGATCCGACACCGACGACGACCAGTCTCGTGACCTCGGCCCGGCCGAGGCCGTCGATGAGCGCGTGCGCGGCGGCGGGGTAGTACTCCCGTGACGGCAGATCCGCGCGGTAGATGGAACTGATCGCGGCGTCGTGCCCGGCGGCCGCCTTCGCGACGTCATCCGCCGCGGTGACGTCCGCGGCGATCAGGGTGACGTCGTTCCCGGCGAGATCCGCGTGACGGCGGGGATCCCGGACGGCGGCGGTCACCTGATGCCCGCGGCTCACGGCTTCGGCGACGGCGCGCCGTCCGCCTCGTCCGCCGGCCCCGAAGATGACGATCTTGCTCATGGCGCTCCCTTTTCCGTTGCCGGCACTCGATCACCGGCGGCGAACGCGATAGTAGGAGCGGACCCCTCGGTTACCGCAACGAAACCGACCCACGGGAGTTCTGGACGCGCTCACCCGAATGGTGGTGATGTATCGTCCCGGGATGCGTCACCTGGTACCCCATTCAGCACTGAAGACCTTGGGCCGATCTGCCCGCGGCACGTTCGGCCGGGGCCTGCACCGGCTCGCCCGGCGCTTTCACGATCCTTATACCGAGGAATTGAACCGGGTCGCCGCCGAACTGCGGGCGGAGATCGTCCGGCAAGGGGATCGCTGTTTCGACCGGGTCATCGAGTTCGAAATCCGGAGCCGCCGCGACATCATTTACGCCGGTGACCAGGACGCGGCCCGGGACAGCAACCGCTTCGCTCGCGAGCAGCTGACCGGCACCAAGCACTTCGCGCGTCCACAAGAGACGCTCGCGTACGCGCTTTCCCTTGCCCCGTCGGGTGGAATGGCGCTGGAGTTCGGCGTCGCGAGCGGGAACACGCTGCGCGTGATCGCCAAGGCGCGTGGCGGCGCCGAGACGTACGGATTCGACTGGTTCCAAGGGCTTCCGGAGAACTGGCTCAACGGGATGCCCGCCGGTTCGTTCGCACGCGAGGATCTGCCGGACGTCCCCGGTGCCGAACTTGTCGTCGGCCTCTTCGCCGACACGCTTCCCGGCTTTCTTGATCAGCACGAAGGCGTCGTCGATTTCCTGCATGTGGACGGCGATCTGTACAGCTCGGCGAAAACCGTGCTGGACCTGGCCGGACCGCGGTTACGGCCGGGCAGCATCGTGCATTTCGACGAGTTCTTCAATTACCCTGGCTGGCAGAACCACGAGCACAAGGCGTGGCTGGAATACGTCGAGCGCACCGGCGTCGAATTCGAATACGTTGCCTACACCTACGCCGACAACCAGGTCACGGCCCGGATCACCGGCTAGCGCATTTCCCGGACTTCGATTGTCCCGATCGCGGCCCAGGGATGGCTTTCGGCCGCTTCGATGGCTTGCTCGCGGCTCGCGCATTCGATGACGTTGATGCCGCCGATCTGTTCCTTCGTCTCGGCGAACGGGCCGTCGGTGAGCAGCGCCTCGCCGTCGCGGACCCGGACGGTCGTCGCCGATTCGGGCGGATGCAGGCCCATCCCGTCGACACGCAGGCCACGTCGCGTCATTTCCTCGCCCCAGGCAAGGCAGGGGGCGGTGATATCCGTGTCGAGCGCTGGTTCCCCCACGGACTCGCCGCCGCAGAGCATGAGCAGATACCGCACCGTGTCTCCTAGTCAGTGAGCCCGTCTTCGTAGGCTCGCAGCGTATCGATGAACAAGCGGCGCTGCGCCGGTGTCAAGGGCGCCAGCGCCTTCTGCCAGGCGCGGGCGCCCTGTGCGAGCCAGCCGTCGATCGCGGGCCGCATCCGGTCGGTGATGCCGATTATCCGGCGGCGCCGGTCCGCTTCGTCCTCGCGCCGGTCGAGAACGTCCTTTTTGGTCAGTTCGCCGATCATCAGGCTCACCGTGGTCGGGGCGACCTCCAGCCGTTCGGCCAGTTCGTTCACCGTCATCGGCCCGTCGAAGAGCAAATACGACAGCAGTGACAGATGACGCGGTGCCAGCGACAGCGACTGGAGTTCGTCGGGGATTTTGATCCGCTTCGCGCGCCCGACCATCCGCGGCATGAGCAGCAGCAAGGCCCGGACGGCGTCGTCGACCTCCATGTCCTCGGTTGACACGGCCATCCTCCCTGGATACCTTTGCAAGCAAAGAGACTTTGCTTGCAAAGCAAAATAGCTTTCAGGACGATGCTACCTGGGGAATGTCATGGAAACCTTGCTGATGACCACCGCCGACGCCGAGACCGGACGTCCGCGCACGACTCGCGTCGCCTACCGGCGGGAGGAGAACCGCTACCTGGTGCCCGCGCCGGATGTCGAAGCTCGGTGGTACCGCGATCTCGGGAAGAGCCCGCAAGCGACGATCGAGATCGACGGTGTCCCGCACGCCGCTCGCGCCGTGCCCTTCGAAGGCGGTGTCGCGTTGCATCCACTGGAGGTCGACGCCGTCCGGGGGCGGGCGATCGCCGATCAGCTGCTCGTCCATCACGGGGAACTGCGCAAGGCGCTGGCGGCCGCGCGGGCCGAATTGGACGGCCACCTGCCCGGGGAATCGCAAGCACTGCACCGTGAACTGCTCGGGCATTGCGTGACCTTCTGCAACGGCCTGCGAATGCACCATCTCCGCGAGGACGGCGCGTTCACCGCGATCGAGAAGGCCCATCCCGGCCTCGGTCCCGCCCTCACTCGGCTGCGGGAGGAGCATGAGGTCGTCTCCCGCGCACTGCTCGATCTCGACAAACTGTTGCAGGGCAAAGAAGAGCTCGAAAGTCCCGCACTGCGCGAGGAGTTCGAAAGGGTCGCAGCGGGGCTCGAGGACCATTTCGCCTACGAGGAGGCGAATCTGCTCCCGGCGCTCAGGGGGGACGGCACGATGTCGCGCCCGTGACCGAATCGGTATGCACTCGCTTTGGTTGGGCCAACCGGGTGACGACGTCCGGCCACCTGGGGAGGAGACGGCGGTAACGAATGGCCGTTCCTTCACGACTGATCGTTGTCCGCACCGATCGGCGCGACGTCCCCGACCGGAATTGTGAGTACCGATGAGGTTTCGCAGAACCACACTCCTGTCTCTTGTGGCCGTCGCGGCCACCGTCACGCTCGCGGCGCCGGCCCCCGCTCTCGCGGCTCCTCCCAGCAGTTCGGTGGTCGTGAGCCCCACCACTGTCCAACGTGGACAGACATTCACCGTCGAGCACACGGTGTACAACGAGCTTTCGGACGCGGCCATCGAGGGTGGGGCGGCGACGCTCTACAGCGCGCCGACTCCGCTCACCAGCATCGCCGACGTCGTCTCGTGCCCCGGCGCGATCAGCTGCAGCTCCCACGTCGTCAGCATCCGCGGCGGGGTCGGGAACGTGGCTCCCGGCGAGACCCGCAAGGTGACGTTCACCCTGCGGATCAAGGACGACGCCCCGCTGGGCCCGGTGACCCTGCGGCACCAGTTCCTCGGTGAGAACTACAGTTTCGAGACCTTCGACGGTCCCGTGCTGACCATCACCGGTGGTACGAACGCCGCCGATCTCGGCGTCAAGGTGACCGCGTCCCCGCGTGGCATCCTGACCTCGACGATCGAGTACACGGTCAAGGTCACGAACTCGGGGCCTGGCGCGGCGTCCGGGATCCGGGTCGCGTCGACGCTGGGCAACGGGTTGCGCTTCACCGGCTCGTCCACCTGCTCGAACCCGGGCGGCGCGAAGGTCGTGAACTGCGACATCTCGTCACTCGCGTCCGGTGCCAGTGCCACGGCCAAGTTCACGGCGGCCGCCGGTCTGCTGACTCTCGGCCAGGTCAAGACGACGGCCGCGATCACGCAAAGTTCCGTCACCGACCCGAACGCGGCCAACAACACCGGTTCCGTGTCCTGCACCGCCATCACCGCGCTCCTGCTCAGCTGCTAAAACCCCGGTACCGCACCGCCATTCGGCACCTGCTCGCGATCGCTTCGCGAGCAGGTGCCGAATCGCGTCAGCGGAGGCGAGTGGCGCGGGACGTCAGATAACGCCGTTGCGGCAGGCTCATCGCACGGCTTCCGTATAGGACTCGACGGCAGCGGTGGTTTTCCCCGGCCTTCTCGAAGATCTCCAGGAGCACCTGCGCGACGCGATGCGCTTCGGCCTCGTACTCGGTCCTTCAGTGCCTTCGGCGGCGTACCCGCGATCCGACGCGCGGTCGGCAGGGGCGGACCGGAGCTTCTCCTCGACCGGCAGCGCGAAGAAGGCGGCGGTCGCTTCGCGCATGGCGTCGAGTGTCGCCTGCGGGATTCCGTGCCCCGTGACTTGCAGGAACCCGACGTGGGTCAAGGCGTCGTCAACCGCTGACGCCGGCTTCGCCCGGTCGCCGTCGTCCCAGGTGCTCAGGTCGATCGTCGGTACGAGTGTCATAACGCGCCGGTAGTGAGGCAAAGGGTGATGATCGAGTTTCCGTGGTCGTCCGATCGGGCGGGATGCGCCTCCCGAACGGACGTGAACTCGTTCGGGCCGGGTCGCGAAGAGCGGGATGTAGACGGACACCGACGGAAGGCGGTCCATGAGTCCTGCAGGACAGCGGGGGTCCTCACCGGGGGAGGACGACGCGGCGGTGATCGGGCGGTCGCTGGCCGACCCCGACACGTTCGCCGTGATCTTCGATCGCCACAGCCCGGCCATCGCGCGGTACCTGGCGCGGCGGCTGGGACGGCAGATCGCCGACGATCTGCTGGCGGAGACGTTCCTCGCCGCGTTTCGCACGCGGAAGCAGTACGACCTCACCAGACCGCACGCGCTGCCGTGGCTGTACGGCATCGCGACCAACATGCTCGCCAGGCATCGCCGGGAAGAGGCCCGTGAGCTGCGGCTGCTCGCCGCAGTCCCGGTCGAGGACGCCGAAGAGGGCCATGCCGAGCGCGTAGCCGCCCAGGTCACCGCCGAAGCGATGAACGGGCTGCTCCGCCAGGCGCTGGCCGGGCTCGCCGACGGCGATCGCGACGTCCTCCTGCTGGTCGCCTGGGAGGGACTGGCCTACGACGAGGTCGCCGCCGCACTCGAGATCCCGGTCGGCACCGTCCGGTCCCGGCTGCACCGCGCGCGCAAGAAGGTCCGGGTCGTCCTCGACCTCCCGGACCCCGCCACTCACGAGGAGATCACCCACCATGGATGAGATGCAGTTGCTGCGGGAGCTCGGGAACGAGACCCCCGCCCCGCCCACCGAAGACCTGGCCGCCGCGCGGGCAAGCCTGCTGGCCGGGATCGCCGGAGAACGGCCGGCCCCGCCGAAGCCCCGGCCGCTGCGACGGCTGGCGTGGGCCGGTGGTGTCGCCGTCGGCCTCGCCGCCGCGGCAGCCGCGGTCGTCGCGCTGAGCCCGGCCGCGCGGATCGCCCCCGAGCCGCCGAAGCACGTGCTGCTCGTCGCCGCCGAAGTCGTCCGAGAGCAGCCGGAACTCCGGCCCCGTGCGGATCAGTTCGTCTATTCGCGGCATCAGCGCGCGGACGGCTGGTACTACGAGCAATGGTCCTCTGTGGACGGTGTACACGACGGCCGGTTCGACATGAATGGCCAGGTCGGCACGGCGGCCGGCTGCCGGGACGGCAAACGGGCGCTCCCCGCCGACGAAGGCGGCGGGACGCGGGACTGCCTCCCGTTCCGCACCTACTACCCGGACCTGCCGACGAATCCCGACGCCGTCCTCACCTACCTGCGGGAGGATCACCGCGGTGAGGGCAACGGCGGGCACGAGATGAACATCGAGGCGATGAACCTGATCGAGAGCGTCCTGACCCCCGCGGCGCGCTCGGCGCTTTACGAGGCACTGTCGAAGATCCCGGAGCTCAGCGTGCGCACCGGGACGCGGGATCCGGCCGGGCGTCCGGCGGTGACCGTCAGCTGGTCGGCCGGGGGGATGCCGCTGGAGTTCTACCTGGACCCGGCGACGTACGAATACCGCGGGCGCGACGGCTCCGGTGCACTGGTGGCGCACGGGATCGTGGACAAGGTGGGCCAGAAACCCTGATCCGGCACGGCCTCGTGAGTGGTTGAGTTACGGGTTGGCTTCCGACGACTTGTGGGCTGAATCGTGCGGCCCGGCGAGCGGAGTGAGATGCACTGGTACGAGGACGACGACCTGTGGGTCGGCTTCGCGGAAGTGATGTTCCCGCCGAGCCGCGCCGACGAGGCCGAACGCCTGATGGCCACGTCGCCGTTGCTCCGGGTCGCCGACGGTACGCGCGTGCTGGATCTCGCGTGCGGTCCGGCGATTCACGTCGTACCGCTGGCGAGACGGGGCGCCGACGTGGCCGGTGTCGACCTCAGCCCGGCCATGCTCGAACGCGCCCGCGAAGCCTGCGAAGACGCCGGAGTCACCGTCAAGCTGATCCAGGCGGACATGCTCGAGTACACCGAGCCCGGCGCGTACGACCTGATCATCAACATGTACACGTCGTTCGGCTACTTCACCGAGCCCGGCGACAACCTCACCGTGCTGCGAAACGCCTACGCCAGTCTCGCACCCGGCGGACGTCTGCTGATCGACGTCCTCGGCAAGGAGGTGCTGGCCGCTGGGTCGGCCGACCGAAGGCGGTCGACGTCGACGGCGGCACGGTGTTCATGCGCGACACCATTCTCGACGACTGGACCCGCCTCAAGACCGACTGGACCCTGGTCCGCGACGGCGAGGCGAAGCAGGCGTCGATCCTGTCCTTCCTCTACAGCGCCGCGGAACTGAAGGCGCTGTTCAAGGCGGTGGGCTTCACCGGTGTCGAGTGCTTCGGTGACTTCGACGGCTCGCCCTACGACAACCACGCACGCCGCCTGATCGTGCGTGGTGAACGTGCCGGCTGAAACCCTCCGCCTGTTCGCCGAGCCGGACGACGACACCGCCCACCCGCTCCGCCTCACCGGGCCGGTGATCCTGCTTTCCGCCGCGTTGCTGATCGCGGGCATCGCGCTCACCTACGCCTTCCAGGCCGTGATGAGCGTCCTCGTCTATTTGTCGCCGAATGGCCAGGCCGCGCAGACCGTGCTGCTGTACGACCACGGGCTCACCCGTGGCAGGACGGTGCCCGTCATGGTCGCCGAAGAACTCGAATTTCCCTTGGTGGTCAAGGATTCCTCGGGAACGTCGTCGCGTGGGGTGTGGCTCGTCCGCGACGCCGCCGAACTCGGACAAGCCCGGCTGGAAGCCGGTGACACCCCGCTCAAGGGGCGCCTGATCGCCGAACCGTATTTCGCGGGCCCGCTCTACAGCGCGGAAACCGTGACATGGCAAGGACGAACCCGGTTGCTGGGAATCCTGTCCCGCCAGTTGTCGCCGGAACCCGTGCGGCGCGAGGAAGCCGCCGCGTTCCCGGTGGCCTTCCCTCATGCCCAGCATGCCGAACTGGCGGAGTGGATCGGGCAGGTGCTCAAGGCCGTCGGACACGCACAGGGCTTCGCGCATACCGAATTCGTCCTCACCGCCGACGGTCCGGAGGTCGTCGAGATCAACATCCGGATCGGCGGGGCGATGCTCTCGATGGCGCTGGGGGAGGAACCCGCGTTGCTCGCCCAGGAGATCGGCGGCGGCCCGGGAATCGGTTTCGTGCTGGCGTATCCGGCCACGGAGGGAGTCCTGAAGGGATGGTCCGGGCTCGATCGGCTGCCGGAACTGCCCGGCGCGCCGGAGTGGTACCGACGGCGAGCCCCGGTGACGAGATCCGGCATCTGGCGGATCAGCGGTCGTGCACCGGGATCGTGCTGGCCGAAGGGGCGACGGCGGAACTCGCGCTGCACGCGCGCTCGCCGCGGCGGGCGGGATCACGCCGGAGATTGATTCTTGAGAACCCTCTCAGATAGATAGCTCTACTTTCTGCTTCAGGAAGTGAAGCTATCCATCTGGAGGGAACTGTGGGCGAAGCAGTGGGCAGGCGCGCGGTGCTCGGAGGCGCGGCGGCGGCCGGAGTGGCGATGCTGACCGCGAACACCGCCGGGGCGCAGGAGGCTCAGCGAGGCAAGGGCCGTTTCGCGGGCAAGGTCGTGATCGTCACCGGTGCCACGTCGGGAATCGGCCGCGAGGCGGCCATCGCCTTCGCCGCGGCCGGTGCCAAGGTCGGTTTCTGCGGCAGGCGCGAGGAACTCGGCCGCGAGGTCGAACGCGAGATCCGCCGCGCGGGCGGTGAAGCGACGTATCTCAAGGCGGATGTCCGGGTGCCCGAGCAGGTACAGGCGTTCGTGGACGGGGTCGCCAACCGGTACGGCAGGCTCGACATCGCGTTCAACAACGCCGGTATCCACCTCGGCAAACCAGTGCACGAGATCACCGTCGACGAATGGGAGGACGTCCAGCGCACCAACGCGCGCGGGGTGTTCCTCTCGATCAAGTACGAGATCCCGCATCTGCTGCGAGCGGGTGGTGGGGTGATCGTCTGCACCGCGTCCGCGCAGGCGGAGCAGACCCGGCCCGGTCACGCCGCCTACACCGCGAGCAAACGGGCGGTACAGGGTCTGGTGCGCGCGGCCGCGCTCGACTACGGCGCCAAGGGGATCCGGGTGCTGTCGATCGACCCCGGCACGATCGACACCCGCCTGGTGCGCCCGCCCGGTATCCCGGACGACCTGTGGGCCCAGTTCAAGCAGGCGTGGGGACCGCTGAACGTCCACGGCCTGCCCAGGATGGGCGAGGCCAAGGAGATCGCGGCGGCCGTCCTCGCGCTGGCGTCCCCGGATTTCGCCTACCTGACCGGTACTTCGGTGCCGGTGGACGGCGGCCTGAACACCGGGCGGCCGATGACGATGCCACCCGGGTTCACTCCGCCCGCCTGACGCGCTACGAGGAGGGAACGCATTTCTTGGCGGCCGCGGCGGCGGCCATCATCTCCTGACTGTCCATTTTGACCGACGCGAAGGGATCGGTGCTCTCCGTAAGCGGTTTCTGTGCCGCGTCCAGGGCCTTGAGTCCGGCGTCAAGCGCGGATTTGCTCTTGGAGGCGTCCAGCGTCCGCTTCCCTTCGGCCGCCGCGTCCCTGGCCGCGGTGTAGCGGTCCACAATGGACTTCTTCGCTTCGTCGCCACCCGGGACCGGTGACGCGGCCAGCGCGTTCAGCTCGTCGATCACCTTGCCCGCGAGGTCGGCGCGGACCCCGAGGTCCTGGCTCAGCCAGCTGCGCGTCACCTCGACACCCGAGCCCTGTTTGCTCGCGTGATCGTTGCTGGCCTTCACGAAGCCGTAGAGCGCTCCGCACATCCCGTCGAGCCAGGCCACCGTCTTCGCGTCCGGCTCGGCGGGGTGTGCGGGTGCCGAGGACGGTGGCGTGACGGTGACCGTCGTGGGTGCCGCCTCCGGTGTCCCGCCCGAACAGGCGCTCACCGCGAATACGGCTCCCGCCAGGGAAGCGAGCAGTATTTTCGTCTTCATGGGATCTCCCTCCGCGGTGAACACGTTCCGGAGGGGGCCGGGGTTGCCCGCGAGGTTCAGTCACAATTCCCCATGAGCCGCGCGAGCTCCCCGGGAAGCAACGGCGGTTCGGGAAGCGGGCTCGCGGCGGGAGCACGCATCCCGTCGAGCAGCAGGGTGAGGTGTCGGCGCCAGACCTCCGGCCGGACCGCCGCGGTCGCCTCCACCGTCCGCGCGATTTCCCAGGTCACGAAGGCCATGTCCTCAAGGGTGAAATCGGCTCGCAGTGCCCCGCTCTCCTTGGCGCGGTCGACGATTCTGGTCATCAGCGCGTACCCGCGCTCCCGGTCCTCGCCTTGGGGCAGTCGCGCCGAGGCCAGTTCGTTGTAGCCGCGATCGGCGGCCCGCAGCTCGCAGATCCGGCGGCCTGGACCGGCAGGTCGCGGTTGCGCTGAGCGTCCTTCCGCAGGGGTTTGGCGGATCGACGAGGTCGTCCCCGCCGGTGCGCGCGAGATCTGGGAAATCCACAACGAGACCTACGCGCACAACTTCCACCTCCACGAGGTGGCCTTCCGCGTACTCGAAATCAATTCGGCGCCGCCGCCCGCTTATCTGAGCGGCCTCAAGGACACCGTCTATGTCCCGAAGCTGGCCAAGGTGAAGCTCGCCGTCGAGTTCGGTCACCACGTGGACCCGTCGGTCCCGTACATGTACCACTGCCACATCCTCCGTCACGAAGACAACGGGATGATGGGGCAATTCGTCATCGTCGCCCCGGGTAGCGAAGACGGCGTGCCACGGCGATTGTCGATGGCGGGCCACCATCACGGCGGCTGAGATTCGCCTACTTCTCGATGGCATAGGCCTCGATCTCGACCTTCATCTTCGGGTTGAGCAGCGCCGAAACCTCGACCATGGTGGCCGCGGGCAGCACGTCGCCGAAGGCTTCGTGGTGCGCCCGCGCCACCAGTTCGGCGTCCTTGATGTCGGTCACGTAAGTGACGGTCCGCACGACCGCCGCCAAGCTCGAATCGGCGTCCCGTAGCGCGGTTTCGATGATCGAAAGCACCGCTGCCGCCTGCTCGTAGGCGTCTCCGGAGAGGAACGGCTCGCGTGCCGTGGTCCCCGAAACGTGGATGTGCTCGTCGACGCGTACTGCCCGGCTGTAGCCGAACACCTTCTCGAAATCCCCGCCGGAGGGGATGTTCATCCGCTGAGTCATGACCGAACCCAAGCACATCCGGCGGATCCGGGAAACCGAAGTCGGGTTAACCCGACCAGGCAGGATCCGACACGTTCAGGTGGTGCTCGTGACTTCGAGTTGAGAGTCGGGACTCCGCTTGTAGCGTCGGGTTGAGTTCGCTTCTCCCCAGGAGGATCCCCGTGGTCGTCGCGCAGCGCAGGCGCCGTGCACTGAAGACCTTTTCGCGCACGGCTCTGGCGTTCGGCACGGCGATCGCCGTCGTCCTCACCGGACTCGTCCCGGCGGGCACCGCGCAGGCGGCCACCTGGCCGGTCCAGGGGGAGAGCGATCCGTCGGCGTTCGACTGTGACCACCTGTATTACAGCAACTTCCGGTCCGGTATGCAGTTCCGTTCGGATGCCGAGGGTGACGCCGAGATCCAGAACACGGTGATCAGCAAACGGGCGGGCGCGGGCCTGCCGGACTACTGGTCGACGAATATGGCGCTCGGCAAGGATCCGGACACGGGCCGGGTCGCCGCCTTCTATTCCAGCTATACCACCGGAAACCCCACTCTCTACAAGCACGTATCCGGGACGAACACCGTCACCGACGAGATCGCGGGCGGCCAGCCGCGCCGGTTGCCTGCCGGGGTGAACTGGGGCGGACTCGGCGCCGATCCCGCCACCGGAGCGCTCTACGGCGCGCAGAACGGCGGCGCGCCGGTGCTGTTCGCGATGGACCTCGCGAGCGGGAATACCAAGACCTATTCCCGCGGATCCACGCTGAGGCCCGTTCCGGCGAACGATCCGGTGTTCGCAGGCGGCACCCTCGTGCCGGATCTGTTCGTCGATTCCTCCGGAGGCGTGTACTACGGGATCACCTACGGCGGGCAGAGTTACGTCTACCGCTTCGACCCGGACACCGGCGAGACCTCCCAGGCGGTGAAGATCACCGGCCCCGGCTCGTCCAACGGATTCAACAACTACGGCATGGCCTTCTTCAACAACTCGATCTACCTCGGCTACTACGGCGGCGCCCTGTACAAGGTCGATCCCCGCACGGGCGTCTCGACGCAGGTCCCCGGCGGCAACGCGCAGGCCAATCAGGTCGGGCGGATCACGTCGGAATCCGGTGGGTCGTGGGCGATCACCGACCTGGCCAGCTGTTCGATCGCCCCGGATCTGACGAAACGGCTCGTGGTCACCAAGAAGGCGGACAAGACCAGCGCCAAGCCGGGTGACAAGGCCACCTACACCGTCACCGTCGCCAACGAAGGAACGGCGCCGGCGCCGGACACGGTCGTCACCGACGATTTGTCCGGTGTGGTCGACGACGCGGTCTACAACGACGACGCGAAAGCCGTTTCCGGCGGCACCGAGCTGGCGAAACCCACCTATTCGGCCGACCGCGAGCGGTTGACCTGGACCGGCGGGATCGCCGCCGGTGCGACGGTGACGATCACCTTCTCGGTAACCGTCGGCTCTCCGCCGGGCGGGGACAAGAAGCTCGACAACGTCGTGACCGTTCCTGGCAGCAACTGCGCCGAACCCAGGGCTGACCCGGAGTGCGCCGCGCTCGTGCCGGTGGCGACGCTGAAGATCGTCAAGAGCGCCGCGCCGAAGAAACCCGTGCCCGGCCAGAAGGTCACCTACACGGTCGAACTCACCAACGACGGCACGGCCGACTGGACGGACGCCACCGCCGTCGACGATCTGTCCGATGTGGTCGATGACGCGGACTACAACGAGGACGCCACCGCGACCATTGGCGTCGTGACCTACACCGACGGCGACAAGACCTTGCGCTGGGCCGGCGACGTCGCGAAGGGCAGCACGGTGACGATCACCTACTCGGTGACCGTCGCGAACCCACCCGGCGGGAACAAGCGGCTGACGAACGTCGTTGTCGGGCCGGACGGCTCCACCTGCCCCGAAGGCGGTACCGATCCGGCCTGCCGGACCGATGAGCCGGTCAGCGGCCTGGTGATCACGAAATCCGCGGCTCCGGCCTCGGCCAAACCCGGCGACGTCGTGACCTACACCTTGACCGCGCGCACCCTCGACGGTTCGGCCGCGACCGCCGTGACGCTCACCGACGACCTGTCCGGCGTCGTCGACGACGCTACGTACAACGGCGACGCCGCCGCATCGGCGGGCGGCGCCCCCACCCCGGCCCAGCCCACCTACGACAGCGCGACCACGACACTGCGGTGGACCGGCGACGTGCCCACCGGACAGACCGTCACGATCACCTACTCGGTGAAGGTCGGTACGCCGCCGGGCGGGGACAAAGTGCTGCGCAACGCCGTCACCGGTCCCGGGGGCTCGACCTGCCCTCCCGGGAGCACGGACCCGGCTTGCCGCACGGTGACCCCGATCGGCGTCCTGACGCTTTCGAAGACGGCGAGCCCCACCTCGGCGATGCCGGGCGACAAGGTCACTTACACGGTGCGCGTGGCCAACACCGGCTCTGCCGCCTACCCGGAAGCCTCGTTCACCGATGACTTGAGCGGCGTCCTCGACGACGCCACTTGGAACGGTGACGCCACCGCGACCTCCGGTGCCACGACCTTCGACGAGCCTGGCCGGAAGCTCACGTGGACCGGTGACGTCGCCGCGGGGGACACGGTGACCGTCACCTACTCGGTCACCATCGGAAAGCCGCCGGCCGGGGACCGGCGGCTGGCCAACACCGTCGTCGGGCCGGACGGCTCCACCTGCCCGCCGGGCGGAGCGGAGCCGGACTGTTCGACCGATACGCCGATCGGTGTGCTGGTGCTCGCCAAGACCGCGGCACCGGCCACCGCGAAGCCCGGCGACGTCGTCAAATACACCGTGACCGCGAGCAATCCCGGCACCGGCGTCTACCGGGGCGCCCGGTTCACCGACGACTTGAGCGGCGCCTTGGACGACGCGACCTACAACCAGGACGCGCGGGCCACCGCGGGTGCCGTCACCTACGCGGCACCACTGCTGAACTGGACGGCGGACCTGCCGGCCGGCGCCATGGTCACCGTGACCTATTCGGTGACCGTGAACAAGCCACCCACTGGGGATCGGGCCCTGCGCAACGCCGTGACCGGAACCGAGGACTCGACCTGCCCGCCCGGGACGACAGATCCGGACTGTGCCACCGTCACCCCCGTCGCGGCCCTGCGGATCGCCAAGTCCGTTTCCCCGGCGGCTCCCCGGCCGGGTGACCGGGTCACCTACACCGTGCGCGTCCAGAACACCGGGACCGCCGCCTATCCTGGGGCCCGCTTCAGCGACGACCTGACCGGCGTCCTCGACGACGCGACCTACAACGACGACGCGACCGCGACCGGCGGCACCACCGGGTACACGGCCCCGGTGGTGACCTGGACCGGCGATGTCGCGGCCGGCGCCACCACGACGATCACCTACTCGGTGACCGTGAACCGCCCACCCGGCGGCGACAAGAAACTGACCAACGGTGTCACCGGGACACCGGACGGGAACTGCCCGCCGGATTCGGCCGACCCGGACTGCACGACGGTCACGCCGTTGCCCTCGCTGAAGATCCGCAAGACGGCCACCCCCGAAGAGATCAAGACCGGCGACGAGGTCACCTACACCGTCACCGTGGAAAACATCGGTGCGGCAACGGATCCCGCCGCGTCGTTCACCGACGACCTCACCGGTGTGCTGGACGACGCGACTTACAACGACGACGCGAAGGCGGATTCCGGCACCGTCGCCTTCACGACGCCGACGCTGACCTGGACCGGTTCGCTGGCTCCCGGTGCGAAGGCCACCGTCACCTACACCGTCGTCGTGACCAACAAGGGCGACAAACGGCTGATCAACGTGGTCACCGGAACGGGTTCCAATTGCGAGGACGGCTCCGACGACCCTGACTGCCGCAACGAACTGCCCGCCCCCGCGCTGCACATCACGAAGTCGGCGGCCCCGGCGGTCGCGGCACCGGGCGGCAAGGTCACCTACACCGTCGTCGTCCGCAACACCGGGCAGGCGCCCTACCCCGGCGCCACGATCGCCGACGATCTCACCGCGGTCCTCGATGACGCGACCTACAACGATGACGCCGTCGCCGACATCGGCACCGTCGCCTATACCGGGCCCCGGCTGACCTGGACCGGCACGATCGCGCCCGGCGCCGCGGCGACCATCACTTACTCGGTCACCGTCGCGAAACCCGTGCGCGGGAACCATTTCCTGGACAACGTCGTCACGGGCGGCGAAGAGACCAACTGCCCGCCCTCCGGCCGCGCTTCGCAGGCGGATCCTGCCTGCGGCACCCGGACCCCGGTGCTTTCGATGACCGTCGCCAAGACGGCGTCGCCGTCGAGTGGTGTCATCCCCGGCGGCAAGGTCACCTACACGCTGACCATCGCCAACACCGGCACCGCCGCCTACGACGACTCGGCCGTGACCGACGATCTGTCCGGCGTTCTCCGTGCCGCGACCTACAACGGTGACGCGAAGGCCACGAGCGGATCCGTCGTGTTGACCGAGAAGCTGCTTCGCTGGCACGGCATGCTCGCGGTGGGACAGAAGGTCGTCGTGACGTACTCGGTCACCGCCGCCCTCGACTCGGGCGGACGCAGGCTCCGCAACGCCGTCACCTCCACCACACCCGGCGGCAACTGCCTGACCCCGGCCGAACCCGGCTGCTCGACAGATACCCCGATCACCTCGAGTGAACCGCCGACGCCGCCGCCGACTCCGACACCACCCGGCGACCCGGGACCCCAGGTGCACCCGCCCGGTACCGGACCACTGGCCTCCACCGGTGCGCACACCAGTGACCTGCTCGCGCTGGCGTTCGCCGCCTTGCTGGCCGGAGCCTGGCTCCTGCTTTACGGACGCCGCCGGGTCCGCCGCTGAGCGGTCGCGCGGCCGTCTGCCGGTCATCAAGGGACACTCGCCTCCTCGAGGATCCCAGCGACCACCCGCTGGCCTTTGGTTCGCGCGTGGGCGAGGGGAGTAACGCCCTCCTTGTCGGCGAGGTCGACGTCGGCCCCGGACGCGAGGAGCGCTCGCACCACTTCCTGGTGACGCGTACCGCAGTCGCCGAGGATGACCGCTTCGAGCAACGCGGTCCAGCCGAGGTCGTTCACGTGGTCGACGTCGATCCCGCTGCCCGCCACCAGGCGCACGTACTCGACGTGGCCGCGTTCGGAGGCGGGGATCAGCGAGACGCCGCCGAACCGGTTGGTGATGGTCAGATCCGGTTTGGCCGCGAGCAGGACCCGCGCCATCGCAACGCTTCCGGTGACGCCGGTGACCAGCCACGGGGTGTCGTGCCGTCCGTCCAAGGCGTCCGGGTCGGCGCCCGCCTTGACGAGGATCTCGGCGACCTCGACCCGGTCCTCGGTGACCGCGACGAGCAGCGGGGTCCGGCCGCTCTTGTCACGGGTCTCCAGGTCGGCGCCTGCCGCGACGGCCGCCCTGACGAGGTTCACGTCGGGAGCGAAGAGCTGACTCACGGGGACTCCTTGTCTGCTGGGCGAGGGCCCGGCGGGTGCGTGTGAGGCGCTCGGCGCCGGTGCCGAGCAGGCTCCGAGCACGCCGACGGCGAGCAGTGCCACGACCGCCCGCCTGCCGATCATCAGCGAAGCTCCCCGATGGCGCGCAAGCCCGCGGTGGCGAAGCGCTCGTCGAGGTCGCCGCTGGGTGCGCCGCCGACCCCGATCGCCGCGATCGGGCCGCCGTTCGCGGCGACCGGCACCCCGCCGGCGAGGAAGAGCGTGCCGGGGATGTCACGGATGGTCGGGCCGTCGCCCTGTGCGTTCTTGGCGAGCGCGGACGTCGGCTGTCCGAAGGAGACGGCGGTGAACGCCTTGCGCTTGGCGGATTCCTCGGCCTGCGGCCCGGCGCCGTCGCCCTTGAGCAGTACGCGCACCGCTCCCGAACGGTCCAGCACGACCACGGTCACCCGCTGGCCTTCCTTCTCCGCGGCGTCGAGTGCGGCCCGTGCCGCGCGGGTGGCGGCATCGACGCCCAGCACACCGGTCTGCACCACGGCCGCCGGGGCGGGCGGCTGCGGCTTCCGGTCCTGCGCCTGCGCCGCGCCGATCCCGGTGGCGATCGCGAGCGTCGCGAGACCGGCCGTCATGCCGAGGACGAGCCGGGTGCGGGGGAGCGTCGTGTTCATGATGTTCCTCTTTCGTGGAGGGCGTTCGTTCTCCTTCGACTTTCGTCGTCCGGCCGTCCTGGCGAATCGGGTGTGTGGTGGCAGGTTCGGCGTCGTCCGGTCGGTAGGGGCATCCACCGAACGATTGATGTGGTCCGACCCCCCTTCCTGCCTACGATCAACTGCGACGACGGGAGGACCGGAATGAAGCCGCAGATCGAGGCGGACGGGTGGTTGAACGCCGCCATGCACGCCGGGTTCTTCCTGTTGCTGGCCGCGTCGGTGGCACGGTTCGTCGCCGCCCACGGACTCGGCGGGGCCACACCGCTGATCCTCGTGCTCACCGGTGCGCTCGCGCTGGTCTACGTGGTGGGGGTGCTGAGCTGGCCCGTGCTCGGCAAGGGACGACCGGTGTGGCTGGGCGCGGTGATCGCGACCTGGCTCGCGCTGGTGGTGGCGGCGCCGAGTTTCGCTTGGTGCGCGGTGCCGTTGTTCTTCGTCTGCCTGCAGGTGCTGCGGCGGCGGACCGTGGTCGTGGTGGTCGTCCTGCTGACCGTCGTGACCATCCTCGCCCAGCTGCGGATCGCGACTGAATTCGATCCGAGTATCGTCCTCGCGCCGGTGGCCGTCGCGTTGATGGCCACGATGACGTTCCTGCGGCTCGATCGTGACCGGGAGCAGCTGGGGAAGTTCGTCGGAGACCTCCTCCGGACCAGGGTGGATCTCGCGGACAGTCAGCGGTTGGCCGGGGTGGCGCAGGAACGGGAGCGGCTGGCGCGGGAGATCCATGACACCCTCGCGCAGGGGCTCTCAAGTCTGCGGATGCTGCTGCAGGCGGCACAGCTGGCCTGGACAAGTGATCCGGAACTGGCCAAGGAACACGTGTCCGCCGCCGTCGACTCGGCAGGCGACAACCTCGACGAGGCACGGCGGTTCGTCCACGGTCTGGTTTCTCCGCGGCTCGACGGCACCGATCTCGCCGACTCCCTGAGGGACATGGTCGGACAGATCGCCTTTGGCACCTCGCATGTGGTGCGGTTCCAAACCAGCGGAGAACCGTATCGCCTGAAACCCGAGGTGGAGGCCGGTCTACTGCGGGTCGCCCAGAGTGCGCTGGCGAACGTGAACGAACACGCTCGGGCGCGAGAAGCCGCCGTGACGCTGACCTACCTGGTGGACAAGGTCGTCCTCGACGTCCGCGACGACGGTGGCGGCTTCGACCCGGCGGCGGCGCGCGTAAGCGGAATCCGGGGTAACGGGCTGCGGATGATCGGCGAGCGTGTCGCCGACCTCGGTGGTGAGATGGTCGTCGAGAGCGCGCAGGGAGAGGGCACCGCGCTCGCGGTCAGCGTGCCCACCACCAAGGAGGGGCGATGGTCATCCAGGTCCTGATCGTCGACGATCATCCGGTGGTGCGTGCGGGAATCAAAGCGCTGCTCGCCGGCGAAGCCGATATCGACGTCATCGGCGAATGTGCCGGCGCGGACGAGTCCCTGCGGTTCGCCGTCGCGCTGAAGCCGGACGTCGTGCTGATGGACCTTCAGCTCGGCGAGGGCCCGGACGGTATCGACGCCACCGAACGCCTGACGGCCTTACCGGAACCGCCGAGGGTTCTGGTGCTCACCACCTATGAAGCGGAAATGGACGTCACCAGGGCGGTGGCCGCCGGTGCCACCGGCTATCTGCTCAAAGCGGGCCCACCCGAGGACCTCTTTCGCGGCATCCGCGCGGCGGCGCGCGGCGAAACCGCGATGGCGCCCCAGATCGCGGCCCGGCTCTTCGATCGCATGCGTGATCCGGTGCCCGCGCTGAGCTCGCGGGAGACCGAGATCGTCGAGCTGCTGGCGGAAGGACTGATGAACCGTCAGATCGCCTCGCGGCTGTTCATTTCCGAGGCGACGGTGAAGACCCACTTGATCCACATCTACGACAAACTCGGCGTCGAAAGCCGGGCGGCCGCGGTCGCCGTCGCCGCGGAAAGGAGGATCATCCGGATCGAACCCCGCTGATCCTCTCCTTGACCTGGAGCGCGCCCCAGGTGCCGTCTTAGCGTGGTCGACGTTGCGAAAGTGCTCGCCTGAGAGTTTCGAAGGATGTCGGCGCAAGGGGTGGCTGTGAAGTCTTACGTACCCAGAGAAAGTATTTCCTGCAAATAGGGCAATCGATATCATCGCCTACTGGAGCGTTGGCGAGCACGAGGTCTGCGATGCGTCGTGTCTCTCGTGATTCTTTCTGAATTCCGCAAGTCCGTCGCCTCTTTGCCGGTATGCACAGTAGGTGCCGTCGTACCCATGGCCGGATGCTGGGGAGATACACCGACAGAAATGGTTCGCCTTGACCTGGAGCGCGCTCCAAGACTTAGCGTTCCGGGTATGACCGCAACACTGATCACTGGAGCGAACAAGGGACTCGGCTTCGAGACCGCACGACGGCTCGTCGAGGCGGGCCACACCGTCTACGTCGGAAGCCGTGACGCCGAACGAGGACGCCGAGCGGCCGAAGAGCTCGGCGCGCGGGCGATTCACCTCGACGTCACCGATGACTGGTCGGTGGGTGCCGCCGCGAAGACCATCGAGGCCGATGGCGGACTGGACGTACTGGTCAACAACGCCGGTATCGCACCGGAATGGGGTGACCCCGTGGTCGGCGCGGGGGACCTGACGGCCGAGCTGATGCGCGGCACCTTCGAGACGAACGTGATCGGCATGGTGCGGGTCCTGCACGCGTTTCTCCCGCTGCTGCGACGTTCCGCCGCCCCGGTCGTGGTCAACGTCAGCAGCGGCCTGGCTTCGCTGAGCCGGGTGGCCACGCCGGGAACAGCAGCGCACGCGTACCCGGGCGTCGCCTATCCGGCGTCGAAAGCGGCGGTCAACATGATCACCGTGCAGTACGCGAAGGCGTTCCCGGACCTGCGGATCAACGCGGTGGAGCCGGGATTCACCGCGACCGGGCTGAACGGGAACTCCGGGCGTCAGACTGTCGAGCAGGGCGCCGAAATCATCGTGCGGATGGCGCAGGTGGGCGCGGACGGGCCCACGGGCGGCTACTTCGACATCGAAGGCGTGTTGCCCTGGTGAGTCCTGTCCTATCTTCGTGAGAAAGGGCGTATGTGATGGCAGAGCCGGTCCTGCGGAACGCCGATCGTGACGACGTCATGGCCATCTGCCGCTTCGGTGAGGAGCATGTCCAGTCCCATTACACGCCCCTGATCGGCGAGGAAGCCGCCGGCAAACAGGTCCGGATGTGGTGGAACGTAACGAATATCGGTGCCGCCGTCGCCCGGGGTTCGGTGGTCGTCGCCGAGGCGGACGGCCTGCTCGCCGGTGTCGGGCAGCGTGGCCGCGCCGGGGACGACCACGTGATCTACAAGCTTTACGTGGACCCACGGCATCGCGGCAGGGGGTTGGGCCCGCGGTTGCTCGACGCTCTCATCGGGCAGTTGCCCGCGGGCGCCGATCGGCTGTACATCGAGCATTTCGTGGCCAACGAACGAGCGGGCGCGTTCTACGAGCGTGAAGGCTTCGCCGTGGAACGGATCGAGCCGAGTCCCACGGGAGACCCCGCGCTCGGGGTGGTGTGGCGCGTCCGCGTTCTGATCCCTTAGCGGAGGTTCCAGGCGAGGGGCCCGCGAAGCCAGCGATCGACCTGTCGCTGGCCGCGCAGGCGGACGATGACGAGATCAGGATGACGGTGCTCGTCGATGACCTTGCGCACGCGGGCCCGGATCATCGGGTGGTAGCGCCACGCGAGTTTGACGATGTGCCCGGGATCGGTGAAGAACGTGTGCAACGGGCCCTCGACGTTGCCACCGGCGATCTTCGAACCGCGGCCGACACGACGTTTCAGTGTCCGGATGACGACACGCGTCATGGTCAGGACGCGTGGATGATCGAGCCAGACCAGCACGTCGAGCCGTCCGGTCATCTGTTCCCGTACCTGTTCGCCTTGCCATTCGATGGCCCACTCGTCGCCGTCGAGGAATTTCAGGACGTCGGCCTGCCAGGTCTCCCGCACCGTCCAACCCGGACCGTGGAAGAAGGACTCGAACTCGACGAACGGCAGACCCATGCGTTCGCACAGGGTTCGCGCGAGTGTCGACTTGCCCGACCCGGCAGGACCTGCCACCGCGACTCGCCGGATCCGTTGTTCGGGAAGGGGACCGTCCGGCCCGATGATCCGCATGCCGGGAGCCTAGGGACGCACCCGGATCGGTTGCCATCGCTTTTCGCCGGGTCGATTGGTCCGGCACCAGGCGGCTGCTCGCCGCCACCCGTGATCTCGCCTCCGCGAACTGAGGCGAACCGAGGCGAACCTGGGCGAACCGAGGCGAACTTGGACGAACCGAGGCGAACCGTGAGCGGGACATGAATCGGCCCCTACCGCGTTTCGCTGGCAGGGGCCGGTTTTGCGTGGCCGAACTGTGTGCCCTCGGCAGGATTCGAACCTGCGACACCTGCCTCCGGAGGGCAGTGCTCTATCCCCTGAGCTACGAGGGCGTTGCCGCCTGGGCGACGTTGGAAGCTTAGCGCATCCCGTCGGGCCCTCTCGCGCGCGGTGGTCGTTAGCCGTGGTGGTGTTCGACGACGCGGGCGAGGAGCCGGGTCAGCTGCTCCCGGTCGGCGGGTTCCAAGGGGGCCAGGAAGACGTCCTGGGTCTCGCTGACCAGGTCATCCAGGTGCTGGAGTCGTCGCGCGCCGGTTTCGGTGAGGGTGATCAGGTTGCGCCGTCCGTCCGCCGGGTCGGGGGCGCGCTCGACGTAACCCGAGTCGGCGAGTTCGTTGATGACGGCGACGACGTCGCTGCGGTCGATGCCGGTGGAGCGGCTCAAGTTGGCCTGGCTCGACGGGCCGTTTTCGTCGATCGCCGCGAGGATCCCGTAGTGGTACCGGCGGGCGCCGCTGCGGGTGAACTCGTCCATCGCGAGCCGGTGCGCCACGGTGGCGGCCTGGTTGACCAGCCAGCTGGCCTTGCTGCGAAGCCGGACGGGAGCGGTGCTCATCGGGGCAGCGTACCGAACCGTTGGCGAAACCAACGAATCCTGCTAGCGTTGGTGTCACCAATGAACTGGGAGGACGTCGTGATCGAACCGTTCGAAGTGCGGATCCCCGAAGCCGACATCGCCGACCTGCGGGCCCGCCTGCGCGGCACGCGTTGGCCCGAACCGGCCACTGTGGACGATTGGGGGCAGGGTGTCCCGCTGGATTTCGCCCGGGAGCTCTGCCGGTACTGGGCCGAGGACTACGACTTCGGTTTGGCCGGTCGGGTCAACGCTTTCCCGGGTTTCAAGACCACTGTGGACGGTCTGGGAATCCACTTCCTGCACGTCCGGTCGCCGGAACCGGACGCGACGCCGCTCGTGCTCACGCACGGCTGGCCGGGCTCGGTCGTCGAATTCCTGGACGTGCTGGGCCCGTTGACCGATCCTCGCGGGCACGGGGGTGATCCAGCGGACGCGTTTCACGTCGTGGCGCCGTCGTTGCCCGGGTTCGGCTGGAGTGACAAGCCGTCCGAGACGGGCTGGACGGTCGAGCGCATCGCGCGGGCGTGGGACCAGCTGATGGGGCGGCTCGGTTACGAGCGCTACGTCGCTCAGGGTGGCGACTGGGGTGCCGGGGTGACGAACATGCTCGCCAAGGTGGCACCGGAGCGGCTGATCGGCGTCCACGTCAACATGGCAGGCGTCCAGTACGACGTGGCGGCGCTGGGCGAGCCGACCGAGGCCGAACGCGAGGCGATCGGCGATCTGAACCGGTTCCGCGAGGTCGGCTCCGCGTATTCGCAGCAGCAGGCCACCCGGCCGCAGACGGTCGGCTACGGCCTCACCGACTCGCCCGCGGCGCAGGCGGCGTGGGTCGCCGAGAAGTTCTGGGAGTGGACTGACAACGACGGCTCGCCGGAGACCGCGCTGTCCTGGCGCCGGATGCTCGACGCCATCTCCGTCTACTGGTTCACCGCGACCGCGGCGTCGTCCGCGCGGATCTACTGGGAGAACAGGGAGCGAGACGTCTCCGAGGTTGCCGTTCCTTCGGGGATCTCGATCTTCCCGCGCGAGATCATCCGGCCGTCCCGTCGGTGGGCGGAGCTGCGCTACACCGATCTTCGCTGGTACGAGGAGCTGGTCAAGGGTGGTCACTTCGCCGCTTTCGAGCAGCCGGAAGCCTTCGTCGGGCAGTTGCGGGGGTTCTTCCGGGCGATTCGGTAGCGGTGCGTGTCGGTATCAGGTTTCGGGAAGGCCCTCCTGGGGGATGGCTTCCTTGTGTGGCTTAGGACATGGTGAACTTAGGCTCACCTGTATTGCACATATGCGCATGTGACAATATATTCGGCCTGTCGACTTCACGAGAGGCGGAGCAATGGGTCACGGGCACGGGCATGGGACGGCCTCGCCGTCGAGCGCGTCAGGTCGCTACCTCAAGAGCCTGACGATCGCCCTGTTCATCGGCGCCGGCTTCATGGTCATGGAGTTCGTCGTCGGGTTCGCCACCGGCTCGCTCGCGTTGATCTCGGACGCCGCCCATATGTTCACCGACGTCCTCGGCGTCGGCATGGCGCTGGGCGCGATCATGCTGGCCCGGCGCAGTGGGCCGACGCTCACCCGCACTTTCGGGTTCTACCGGGCCGAGGTGCTCGCGGCGCTGGGCAACGCGATCCTGTTGTTCGGCGTCGCGGGCTACGTCCTGTACGAGGCCATCGGCCGGATCAGTGACCCGCCCGTCGTGGCCGGCCTGCCCGTGCTGCTGGCCGCCGCCGCCGGCCTGGTCGCGAACATCGTTTCCTTCATGATCCTGCGCAAGGGTGCCGAAGAGAGCATCAACGTCCGGGGCGCGTACCTGGAGGTCCTCGCCGACCTGATCGGCTCCGTCGGTGTGCTGCTGAGCGGCGCGATCACGCTGCTGACCGGCTGGCGCTACGCCGACCCGATCATCGGTGTCGCGATCGGCCTGTTCGTCCTGCCCCGCACCTACGCCCTCGCCCGCCGCGCGCTGCGGATCCTGTTCCAGCACGCGCCGAAGGGTGTCGACGTCGCCGGGATCCAGACCGAACTCGGCGCGCTGAAGGGCGTCGAAGACGTCCATGATCTGCACGTCTGGACGCTGACTTCGGGGATGGAGGTCGCTTCGGCGCACCTCACCATCGCCCCGACCGTCGAGCAGGCCGCGGTGCTGACCGAGGCGCAGAACCTGCTGTCGAGCCGGTACTCGATCGAGCACGCGACCCTGCAGATAGAAGTCCCCCAATGCGCGCAACGCTGCCGGGAGCTCTCCTGGTAGCGCCCCCACGACGACGCGAACGCAAGTAGTCCTCTAGTTGCGGTAGTTGGCAACGCGAACTACCGCAACTAGAGGACTAATTGCGTTGTAAAGGGGGTCAGGCGGGCAGGGGAGCGGCGCCGCGCTCCTGGAGCAGGCCCTTCATCAGGGTCATCTCGGCGCCCTGCGAAACGAGCATGCTCCGCGTCAGCGACTTCACGTCCGCCACGGAAGTGTGGTCGTTGCCGTACTGCGCCATCTCCGTACCGCCGACGTGGTGCCGCAGCATCAGTTGCAGGAAGAAGACGTCCATCTCCTTGCCCGTCAGCGACCGCAGCTTCGCCAGTTCGGCCGACGTCGCCATGCCGGGCATCGGTGCGCCGTTCGACGGCTTCATGTCGGCGCCACCGTGCCCGCCATGGCCTGCCATCGGTTCGGTCATCCAGGTCATATACGCGCCGGTCGCCTGCTCGGGCTGGCCCCACAGGCCGAGCCAGCCCTTCATCCGGCCGACCTGGCCGGTCTGCGTCCGCTCGATGTCGAACGCGAGGGTCTTGATCGCCGGATCGGCCGTATGGTCGCGCGCCCAGCCCGCCATGGTGACGGCCTGGAGGTGGTGCACCGACATGTCCTGCGCGAAACCGACCTCGACCGAACCCGCCCCCGGTGTCGTGGAGGCGGGATCGGTGTCGATCAGCCTGGTCGTCAAGGCGCCGAGGCCGAAGCCGACGATCAGCATGACGACCAGTGCGGCCCCGATCACCAGCCAGCGCGACTTCACCGTGCGAGGTGCCGTGTCGCCGGGTTCGTCGACGTACTGGAGATCGGGGTCCACTGGGTTCACTACTTGCTCGCGGGCGCCGAGGGCTGGGTGGCCGGGGGCTGCGACGGCTGCCCAGCGGCGCCCTGGTCCTGCTGGGTGCCCGCGGTGCCCTTGTAGTCCATCGGCTTGGCGTCCGGCCCCGGCGGGGCCGGGTTGAATTCACCCGGCTCGATCTGCGCGTCGCAGGTGGCGTCACGCTCGGGGTACGCGCCGTACGGGTTGGTGCGCAGGGCCGCGATGAACTGGTCGATCCGGTCGTCGGAGGCGCTGTCCAGCTTCAGCTGGTGGCCCCAGGACTGCAGGGAGATCGGCTTGTCCAGGTTCGGGTACGGCGACATCGTGGTGTACGGCTTGCCCTCGACGCGCACCTTCAGCAGGTCGAGTGCCTCGCCGCTGATCTGCTGCGGGTTGTAGGCGATCCAGACCGCGCCGTGCTCGAGGCCGTGGACCATGTTCTCGTTGCGGACGGCGTTCGGGTAGACGACGCCGTTGCAGGCGGCCCAGGCCTGGTCGTGCGGGCCGCCGTAGGGCGGGGTCTTGTCGTAGGCGACGCGTTCGGCGGCGGTGACGTGCACGCTGCCTTCATACGTCGTGGTGGTGACGCCGTTGATCCGCTTGGAGGGATCCGGGTCCTGCTGCGAAGGCGCGAAGGCGGCGGCCGCCTCTTCCCGCGTCTTCTGATCGCGCTTGGGCGCCGAAGCGATCATGTAATAAGTGACCACCGAGGCAGCCAGGGCGACGATCGCGACGACGGCGATGATCGTGCCCCATGGCGTGCCCTTCTTGGACACGACGGAACTACGGGCGGCCTTCAAGGCGTCCTTCGACGACGCGCCCTTTTTTCTGGTTGTCCCGTTAGCCATGGCTCCCGCGTTCTCCGTAGGGGGTGGTTCCCTGCGCGGGCCAGTGTAGAGACCGCGCGTCTGATCACCGTGAACGCCCGCGATGGTCACCGGCTTGGCTCACACCTTCCGGCGGTCGCTGCGAAGCCCGGACCAGGTCACACCTAGAATTCCACGAGTGACTCCCGCAGCTCTCGCCGACCTGGTCCGTAACTCAGCCGTGCAGGTTCTCGCCGCGCGCGGCCTCGACGATTCCGTGCTGCCGGAGAAGGTGACGATCGAACGTCCTCGCAACCCCGAGCACGGCGACTACGCGACCAACCTGGCGCTGCAGGTGGCCAAGAAGGCGGGTATGAAGCCCCGCGACTTCGCCGACGCGCTCGCCGAGGCGCTGGCCGCCACCGACGGTATCGACTCGGCCGAGGTCGCCGGGCCGGGCTTCCTCAACCTGCGGCTCGCCGCCGGCGCGCAGGGCCAGATCGTCCAGCAGGTCCTCGACGCCGGGGAGAAGTACGGCCTCGGCGACACGCTGGCCGGGGTCAAGATCAACCTCGAGTTCGTCTCCGCGAACCCCACCGGCCCGATCCACCTCGGCGGCACCCGCTGGGCCGCGGTCGGCGACGCGCTGGGCCGGGTGCTGTCCGCGCAGGGCGGCCTGGTCACCCGCGAGTACTACTTCAATGACCACGGCGCGCAGATCGACCGGTTCGTCCGCTCGCTGGTCGCGGCCGCCAAGGGCGAGCCCGCCCCTGAGGACGGCTACGCGGGTGGCTACATCAACGACATCGCCGCCGAGGTCATCCGGCAGGAGCCGAGTGCGCTGTCGCTGCCGGACGACGAGCGCGCCGAGGCGTTCCGCAGGGTCGGCATCGAGCTGATGTTCACCGAGATCAGGCAGAGCCTGCACGACTTCGGCACCGACTTCGACGTCTACTTCCACGAGAACTCACTGCACGAGTCCGGCGCCGTCGCGTCCTCGGTCCAGCAGCTGAAGGATTCCGGGAACCTGTACTTCTCCGACGGTGCCTGGTGGCTGAAGTCCAAGGAGCACGGTGACGACAAGGACCGCGTCGTCATCAAGAAGGACGGCAACCCGGCCTACATCGCCGGTGACCTCGCCTACTTCCAGGACAAGCGCAAACGCGGTTTCGATCTGTGCATTTACATGCTCGGCGCGGACCACCACGGGTACATCGCCCGCCTGAAGGCCGCCGCGGCCGCCTTCGGGGACGACCCGGCCGTGGTCGAGGTGCTGATCGGCCAGATGGTCAACCTGGTTTCCGACGGCAAACCGGTCCGGATGAGCAAGCGGGCGGGCACCGTGATCACCATGGAGGATCTCGTCGGCACCGTCGGTGTCGACGCGGCCCGCTACGAGCTGATCCGCTACTCGGTCGACTCCAGTTTGGACATCGACCTCGATCTGCTGCGCAAGCATTCCAACGACAACCCGGTCTACTACGTCCAGTACGCCCACGCGCGGCTGGCCTCCTTGCAGCGCAACGCTTCCGACCTTGGGCTCAAGTCCGAAGTACGTATTCCCGCTGAGGGCTCATCAACACAGTCCGGAGAGGACGTCGATTTCGGACTGCTGACGCTGCCGGCCGAAGGTGACCTGATCCGGACACTCGGCGAATTCCCGACCGTCCTCCGCCGGGCCGCACAGTTGCGCGAACCGCACCGTGTCGCCCGCTATCTCGAAGAACTCGCCGGCGCCTACCACAAGTGGAACGCCGTCGGCCGGGTTCTGCCGAGGGGCGACGAGGAGACCACCCCCCTCACGTTTTCCCGGCTCGCGCTCAGTGAAGCGACTCGCCAGGTGCTGGCCAACGGCCTCACCGTGCTCGGTGTCTCCGCTCCGGAACGGATGTGAGGGGAGGCGGCGCCGAGGTGTTATCCGGAACCCGGCCGAGTACGACGGACGCGCTCCGCCCGAAGGGCTCGCTGACGCGGAGGCAGGGCGTCCTCCGAACGCAACGTAACTTTCCCGACCTGACCCACGCCCTGGCCACGCGTTCGCGATCGCGCGGCCTTGATCGAGCGGAGTAATCAATGGCTCACCCCGCGGGCCCCCGCCACGCCGACGTCTACCCCCACGCCGACGCTTCCGGTTTCCCGCCGGCGAGTGCCGAGGAACTCGACAGGCTGTACCCGAAGGTCTGGCCCCGCAACACCTTCCGCGGTGGCGACGGCGTCGTGCGCATCGCGGGCGTCGACGTCCGTGAACTCGCCGAGACCTACGGCACGCCGCTGTTCGTGGTCGACGAGGCCGACTTCAAGTCCCGTTGCGCCGACTACGCCGAGGCGTTCGACGACCCGGCGCTCGTGCACTACGCGTCCAAGGCGTTCCTGTCCATCGAGATCGCCCGCTGGGTGGCCGAGCAGGGGCTGAGCCTGGACGTCTGCAGTGGCGGCGAACTCGCCGTGGCACAGCGCGCGAACTTCCCGGCCGACCGGATCACCTTCCACGGCAACAACAAATCGGTCGCCGAACTCGAAGCCGCCGTCGAGGCGGGCGTCGGCACGGTCGTGGTCGACTCCTACTACGAGATCGCGCGGCTGGCCGATGTCGCCGTCAAGCACGACATCGTCCAGAACGTGCTGATCCGGGTCACGGTCGGCGTCGAGGCGCATACGCACGAGTTCATCGCGACAGCGCACGAAGACCAGAAGTTCGGCTTCTCGCTGGCTTCCGGCGACGCGGCCGAGGCCGTCCGTCGCGTGCTCAACGCGCCGTCGCTCAAGCTGGTCGGCCTGCACAGCCACATCGGTTCGCAGATCTTCGACGCCGACGGTTTCGAGGTCGCCGCCCGCCGGGTGGTCGGCCTGCTGGCCGAACTCGCCAAGGAGCACGGCAGCGACCTCCTCGACCAGCTGTCCATCGTCGACCTCGGCGGCGGTTTCGGTATCGCCTACACCGACAAGGACAATCCGCCGCCGCCCGCGCAGATGATCACGCAGATCCGCGAGATGGTCCGCAAGGAATGCGAGTACGCGGGCCTTCCGGTGCCGAAGATCGCCGGTGAGCCGGGCCGCGCCATCGCCGGCCCCGGCACGATCACGCTGTACGAGGTCGGCACCATCAAGGACGTCTCGCTCGGCGACAAGGCCGCCCGGCGCTACGTCAGTGTCGATGGCGGGATGAGCGACAACATCCGCACCGCGCTCTACGACGCGGTGTACGACTGCCGCCTCGTTTCCCGCTCCGCGGACGACGGTGACGGCCAGGCCGCTGCCGCGTTGTCCCGAGTTGTGGGAAAACACTGTGAATCCGGCGACATCGTCGTCCGCGACTGCTGGCTCCCCGACACTCTTGCTCCCGGCGATCTCCTCGCCGTGGCGGCCACCGGGGCGTACTGCTACTCGATGGCCAGCGGATACAACCGGCAGCCGCGGCCCGCGGTGGTGGCCGTGCGCAACGGCAGCGCCCGTGTGCTGCTGCGGCGGGAGACGACGGACGACATGCTGCGCCTGGAGGTCTAGCAAGTGTCTACTGTGGACGAACGCGTGATCAGAGTCGCACTCCTCGGCTGCGGGACGGTCGGCGGTGAAGTGGTCCGGCTGCTCACCGAGCAGGCCGACGAACTCGCCGCCAGGGCGGGCGCGCGGGTGGAGCTGGCGGGTATCGCGGTGCGACGCCCCGACAAGCACCCCGAGCTGCCGCCGGAGCTGGTGACCTCCGACGTGACGAAGCTCGTCACCTCCGACGACGTCGACGTGGTCGTCGAACTGGTCGGCGGGATCGAGCCGGTGCGGGAGTGGCTGCTCGACGCGCTCAAAGCCGGGAAATCCGTTGTCACCGCGAACAAGGCGCTGCTGGCCGAGCACTCCGCGGAGCTGTTCGAGGCCGCGGACGCGGCGGGTGTCGACCTGTACTTCGAGGCGGCCGTCGCCGGGGCGATCCCGTTGCTGCGCCCGCTGCGCGAGTCGATGGCGGGTGACCGCATCACCCGCGTGATGGGCATCGTCAACGGCACCACGAACTACATCCTCTCCGCGATGGACTCCACGGGCGCCGGCTACGCGGAAACGCTGGAAGAGGCCAGCAGGCTCGGCTACGCGGAGGCGGATCCGACGGCGGACGTCGACGGCTACGACGCCGCGTCCAAGGCCGCGATCCTCGCCTCGCTCGCGTTCCACACCCGCGTGACCGCCTCCGACGTGCACCGCGAGGGCATCGCCGACGTCACCGCGTCGGACCTCGCGGCGGCGAACGTGCTGGGCCGCACGGTGAAACTGCTCGCCATCTGCGAGCGCGTCACCTCCGACGACGGCACCGAATCCGTTTCGGCGCGTGTGCATCCGGTGATGATCCCGCGCGGTCACCAGCTCGCCGGGGTCGGCGGCGCGTACAACGCCGTCTACGTCGAGGCCGACGCCGCCGGTGAGCTGATGTTCTACGGTCAGGGCGCCGGTGGCGCGCCGACCGCGAGTGCCGTGCTCGGCGACCTCGTCGCGGTGGCTCGCAACCTGGTCGTCGGTGGCCGCGGCCCGCGTGAATCCGCGCACGCCGCACTGCCGGTCCGGCCGATGGGCCAGACGCCGACGCGGTACCACGTCAGTCTCGACGTGGCCGACCGCGCCGGGGTGCTCGCGCAGGTGGCGCAGGCGTTCGCCGGCCACGGCGTCAGCATCGCCGCGGTGCGCCAGCGTGACGCGAACGACACGGCCAGCCTGGTCGTGGTCACCCATCTGGCGCCGGACGCGGCCCTGAGGTCCACTGTGGACGATATTGCCGAACTCGACGTGGTGAACCAGGTCGTCAGCGTGATGCGTGTGGAAGGCGAAGACCAGTGATTTCCCAACCCTGGCCCGGAATCATCCAGGCGTACCCCGATCGGATCCCGGTCCCGTCCGGCGCGAAGGTGATCACCCTCGGTGAGGGCAACACCCCGCTGCTGCCCGCGCCGCATTTGTCCGGGCTGACCGGCTGCGAGGTCTACCTCAAGGTCGAAGGCGTGAACCCGACCGGCTCCTTCAAGGACCGCGGGATGACCGTGGCGATCACGCACGCGCTCGCCAGCGGGCTGCAGGCGGTCATCTGCGCCTCCACCGGCAACACGTCGGCGTCGGCCGCGGCCTACGCGGCGCGTGCCGGGCTCACCTGCGCCGTACTCGTGCCGCAGGGCAAGATCGCGATGGGCAAACTCGCCCAGGCCGTCCAGCACGGCGCGCGGATCCTGCAGGTGGACGGCAACTTCGACGATTGCCTCGAATTGGCGCAGAAGACCGCGATCGACTATCCGGTGACCTTGGTCAACTCCGTCAACCCGGTGCGTATCGCCGGCCAGAAGTCGGCCGCGTTCGAGATCTGCGACGTACTCGGCAAGGCACCCGACATCCACTGCCTGCCGGTCGGCAACGCGGGCAACATCACCGCCTACTGGGCGGGGTATTCCGAGTACGCCGGTGACGGTGTGGTGAAGAACACCCCACGGATGTTCGGTTTCCAGGCCGCCGGTGCCGCGCCGCTCGTGCACGGCGAGCCGGTGGCCGATCCGGACACCATCGCGACCGCCATCCGCATCGGCAGCCCCGCGTCCTGGGACGGCGCGATGAAGGCGAAGAACGCCTCCGCCGGGCTGTTCGAGGCCATTACCGACGAGAAGATCCTGGAGGCGTACCGCCTGCTCGCCCGCAAGGAGGGCGTGTTCGTCGAGCCCGCTTCGGCGACGAGCGTCGCCGGCCTGCTCGCGACGGCCGCCGACGGACGCCTGCCGAAGGGCTCCACCGTCGTCTGCACGGTCACCGGCCACGGCCTCAAGGATCCGGCCACCGCGCTGGAAGGCAACGTCGAGGTCGAGCCGCTCGCGGTCGACCCGACCGCCGTCGCCGCCGCGCTGGACCTGCGATGACGCTGCTCAAGGTCACCGTCCCGGCATCCTCGGCGAATCTCGGCCCGGGGTTCGACACGCTGGGCCTGGCGCTGGCGTTGTACGACAAGGTCGAGCTCCAGGTGACCGACGCCGGGCTCAAGATCGAGGTGATCGACGCCGGCGCGGGTGACGTGGACGACGTTCCGACCGATGAATCGCATCTGGTCGTCCGCGCCTTCCGGCGTGGTTGCGAGCACCTGGGCGTCCGGGTGCCGGGACTGTATCTGCGGTGCTTCAACGCCATTCCGCACGCTCGTGGGCTCGGTTCGTCCGCGGCCGCCGTCGTCACCGGTGTCGCGGCGGCGTACGCGCTGGCTGAGAAGGCCATGGACGACGACGCGCTGCAGCTGGCGGCCGAGTTCGAGGGGCACGCCGACAACGCGGCGGCGAGCCTGCTGGGCGGCTTCGTGGTGGCCTGGAACGAGGGCGCGCGGTTCCGCGCCGAACGGCTCCAGCCGCATCACGACATCCGGCCCGTGGTCGCGATCCCGGCTTTGCGCTCCTCGACCGACGTGACGCGGGGACTGCTGCCCGAACGGGTGCCGCACGCCGACGCGGCGTTCACCGCGGGTCGCGCGGCACTCGCGGTGCACGCGCTCACAGCGCGCCCCGACCTGTTGCTCTCCGCTACCGAAGACCGGCTCCACCAGCATTACCGGGCGCCCGCGTACCCGGCGAGCGCCGAGCTGGTGCGTGCGTTGCGGGCCGAAGGAGTGGCCGCGGCCATTTCCGGCGCCGGTCCGACCGTGCTCGCGCTGACCACCGCCGGAATACTTCCGACGGGGGTGGACGTTACATCTTTCGACGTCACCGAGTTGCCGATCGATCCAGGCGGCGTTCAGGTCGCGGCTCAGTAAAGCCTCGGTCACGTGCACGGCTCTCGCCCCGCCACGCGGGGGGTGGTTGTTGCACCGGGCCGTGGCGCGGTCTACCCTCGGGGGCGTTCGATCACCGTGCGTTTCCGCACCCGGTGCCGGTCCAGGTGAACAGTGACATCCTTGGCCCGCATCCTTCGTTGATTCGCCAGTTCCGCACAGAGTCCGGCAAAAGCACAGCCTGGCAAGCGGGGCTGACAGACCGACACAGGCGGGTTCCCGGTTCCGGCGGTGCCGAATTTCGCTTCCTCCGTTTGGAGGAAGCAAACCCCTGTGCTGGAGGCCTTTTCTTGGTCCTGTTGGAACAGCTCCGCTGTGTTCAACACGGCTGAGGAGCTGATCGCCCGTATCGGGGGCCAGATACGCCGTTTCGCAATCGGACGCGAACGGCGGTCCGCTGATCCACCTGGAGGCGTGGATCGGTCAGGAAGGACATTTGTGAGCAACACCGATCTTTTGAGCGACGTCGAAGGTGGCGCCGCCGAGTCGAACGGCGTCGCCGCTCCCAAGCGCGCGGTCGGCGGATTGACCGGCAAGACCGTCGCCGAACTGCGCTCGATCGCTGGGGACCTTGGCATCGGCGAGACCACGGGTATGCGTAAGGGCGACCTGATCGCGGCCATCCGTGAGCGTCAGGGCAAGACCAAGCGCAAGTCCCCCGCCGCGGCGAGCGAAACGCTTCCGCTCGAGGGGATCGAAGTACCGACGAAGGCTCCCAAGGCCGAAGCGCCCAAGACGGCGGCTCCTAAGCAGGAGACCCCGAAGGCCGAAGCGCCGAAGGCGGAAACCGCCCCGGCCGAGGCCCCGCGCGCCGAGAAGGCCGACAAGGCCGTCTCGGAGAATGGCTCCGCGCCCGCCGCCGAGCGGCCCGCGCAGCAGGAGACCCAGCAGGACGGCCAGCCGCAGCAGGAAGAGGGCGGCCGAGGCCGTCGTCGTCGTGGCTCCAACCGTGCCGCGGGTTCGCCCGAACAGGGCGGCCAGCAGCGTGAGCGCGGCGACCGCGCTGAGCGTGGTGAGCAGCGTGACCGCGGTGAGCAGCGTGAGCGTGGCGACCGTAATGAGCGCGGCGAGCGTGGCGACCGCACTGAGCGTGGCGACCGGGGTGAGCAGGGCGGTAACCGCCAGGGCAACCGGGACGGCAACCGCGACAACCGCGGTCAGGACAACCAGCGCCAGCGCAACCAGCAGGGCGGCCAGGACAACCGCGGCCAGGGCCAGGGCCAGAGTCAGGGGCAGGGCCAGGGCCCGCAGGGTGACGACGACGAGGACGGCGGCCGTCGCGGCCGTCGCTTCCGCGACCGTCGTCGCCGTGGCACCGGTGGCGGCCGCGAACAGGGCGGTTCGCCGGACACCGAGATCCGCGAGGACGACGTCCTGCTGCCCGTCGCGGGCATCCTGGACGTGCTCGACAACTACGCGTTCGTGCGTACGTCGGGCTACCTCGCCGGGCCGAACGACGTGTACGTCTCGCTTTCGCTGGTCCGCAGGTACGGCTTGCGCCGTGGTGACGCCATCACCGGTGTCGTGCGCCAGCCGCGTGACGGCGAGCAGCAGCGGCAGAAGTTCAACCCGCTGGTGCGTGTCGACTCGATCAACGGGCTGGATTCGGACGAGGCCAAGCATCGTCCCGACTTCACCAAGCTGACCCCGCTGTACCCGAACGAGCGGCTGCGTCTCGAGACCGAGTCGCACAAGCTCACGACCCGCGTCATCGACCTGGTGATGCCGGTCGGCAAGGGACAGCGTGCGCTGATCGTGTCGCCGCCGAAGGCCGGTAAGACCACGATCATGCAGGACATCGCGAACGCGATCTCCACGAACAACCCCGAGTGCCACCTGATGGTCGTCCTTGTCGACGAGCGTCCGGAAGAGGTCACCGACATGCAGCGGTCGGTGAAGGGTGAGGTCATCGCCTCCACCTTCGACCGTCCGCCGTCCGACCACACGTCGGTCGCGGAGCTGTCGATCGAGCGGGCGAAGCGCCTGGTCGAGATGGGCCACGACGTCGTCGTGCTGCTCGACTCGATCACCCGCCTCGGCCGTGCGTACAACCTCGCGGCCCCGGCTTCCGGCCGGATCCTCTCCGGTGGTGTCGACTCGACAGCGCTCTTCCCGCCGAAGCGTTTCCTCGGCGCGGCGCGCAACATCGAGAACGGCGGCTCGCTCACGATCTTCGCCACGGCGATGGTCGAGACCGGGTCCACCGGTGACACGGTGATCTTCGAAGAGTTCAAGGGCACCGGTAACGCGGAGCTCAAGCTCGACCGGAAGATCGCCGAGCGCCGGGTGTTCCCCGCGGTGGACGTCAACCCGTCCGGTACCCGTAAGGAAGACCTGCTGCTTTCGCCGGACGAGCTCGCGGTCACCCACAAGTTGCACCGAGTCCTGCACGCGCTGGACTCGCAGCAGGCCATCGACCTGCTGATCTCGCGACTGCGCAAGACGAAGACCAACCTCGAGTTCCTCATGCAGGTCTCGAAGACGGCCCTCGGCTCGAACGACGACGACTGATCTTCTCGGTCGCCTTCGGCACTACAGCTCTTACAGCTTTGCGATGAAGGGGCCTTTCGCCGCGTCTCATGCGGTGAAAGGCCCCTTCATCACGTCCTGGGAAGGCTCGTCGTGGGCGCCTGGCCGAAACCACCGGTACGCCTTGGCATTCGGTGGACGATTCCCTTGCCTGGCAACCCGACTGGGTGAGGTGACGCCTTCAGACGAACTGTGCCGGGATGGCGCCGACCGCACTCGCGTGCTTGGACCCCACACACCGAGTTCGACATTCAGGCACGCGAGTTACGTGTTCAAGCACGCAAGTTACGGCCTTGAGCACGCGTGTCACGTCTTCGCCCTGACTGCGAACCCCGGCGAACCGGCCGATCAAGGCGAGGCACCACGCACCGCGGCACGTTCGACTTACCCCTTCGAGGGACCAGGGCCCCTCAAGGAGGTCTCCACGGACTTCAGGCGCGCGTGGCAGGTGCCGGGTGAACGAGTGCGGGGTGGGGGGGGTGGTGTTTGTGGTGGGTGTTGAGGGAGAAAACAAAACAACAACAGAACCGGACGCGGGTC
>NZ_JBFBBY010000021.1:0-80037 GCF_040682875.1 Amycolatopsis sp. NPDC051071
GGTGCGTGAGTGATTTGGGTCGTTCTAACGACCCAAATCACTCACGACCCCTGTACCGGTGCCACCTCAGTCACACCTGCCACGCCGTCACTGACACCGCCGAAGAAGGCGCATCAGAGAAAGCGCGCATCCTGACCGGCTTGACCTGGCCAGGGGTAGCGATATTGTGAAATCAGTTTTCAAATTCAACATAGGCTACGCGGCATTGCCGCACACCTGAGTTCGGCATCCAGCACGCGAGTTACGGCTTCAAGCACGCGAGTCACGCCTTCGCTCCGGCCGCCAAACCCCGCGAACAAGCCGGTCACAGCGAGCCCGGACACCACGCCACGATTGCCTTACAACAGAATTCGCCAGGCCGCCGACATGACCCGCCCGGATGATCGATACCCGGGCTGTCCGGAAGGGATTCCCTTTGTTACGAAGATTTTGTGCTGGATTGTGCGCCGCCGTTCTCGTCGCCGGCCTGACCGCCGGTACTCCGGCGGCGATCGCGGCACCGTCAGCCGAGCCGGCCGCCGAAGCCCGTGGCGGGGACGACCTGCCCAGTCCCAGTGACGTCCAGCGCAGGTGGCTGCGGCAGCAGGCGCACGCGGATGTGCTGAAGGGCAACGAAGTCACCGAGAAGCGCGGCGCGAGCACGGTGGTCAAAACCGGGCGAAAGCCCGCTCCGAAGGCTAAAACCGGAACTGGTGGCGGTCCTGTCGACGAATACGTCGAACTGGCGCGGGAAGCGACCGATCGGATTTTCGTGGTGCTCGCCGAGTTCGGCGACCAGCGCCATCCGTCCTACCCCGACGTCGACACCGATCCGGCCATCCCCGGCCCGGTGCGCTTCGACGGTCCGCGGCACAATCAGATTCCCGAACCTGACCGCCGGGCCGACAACACCACCATCTGGCAACCGGACTACGACCGGCGGCACTACCAGGATCTGTACTTCTCCACCGCCCCCGGCGCCAACTCGCTCACCAACTACTACCGCAAGCAGTCCTCCGGCCGGTTCTCGGTCGAGGGCCAGGTCACCGACTGGACCAAGGTGCCGTTCAACGAGGCACGCTACGGCCGGTCGAACGGGTTCCCGTGTGCCGGGGTCGTCTGCGCCAACTCCTTCGATCTGGTGACCGACGCCGCCGACGCCTGGTACCGCGGACAACTCGCGGCAGGCCGGACATCGGCACAGATCAAGGCACAGCTCGCCACCTTCGACACCTGGGATCGCAACGACTTCGACGGCGACGGCGACTTCAACGAGCCGGACGGCTACCTCGACCATTTCCAGGTCGTGCATTCCGGAGCCGATCAGGCCGACGCGGATCCGATCCGCGGTGAGGACGCGATCTACAGCCACAGCGCCTACGCGTTCGACAACACCACCTCCGGCCCGGACCGTAACCTGCGGGGCGGCACCCAGATCGGCGACAGCGGCATCTGGATCGGCAACTACACCATCCAGCCGGAGAACGGCGGCGTCAGTGTGTTCTGCCGCGAGTTCGCGCACGACCTCGGGCTGCCCGACCTGTACGACACCAACGCCGGTGCGAACAACGTCAGCTGGTGGTCGCCGATGGCGCAGCACCGTGTCGCCGGACCCGGCGAGGTCATCGGCACCCGGATCAACGACCTGGACGCGTGGTCCAAGCTGCAGCTCGGCTGGCTGGACTACGAGGTCGTGGTGGCAGGCCAGACCGCCACCCTCGACCTAGGCCCGCACGAGTACAACTCCGCCAAGGCACAAGGCGTCGTGGTCGTGCTGCCGGACAAGCAGAAGACGCTCCACTACGGCACTCCGTTCGACGGCCCGAACCAGTGGTGGAGTACCAAGGGCGACAATCTGTCCACCACGATGACCCGCCCGCTCGACCTGACCGGCACGACGTCGGCGTCACTGACGCTCAAGGCCCGCTACGACATCCAGCCGGACTTCGACTTCCTCTACACGCAGGTGTCGGCCGACGGCGGCGTCAGCTGGACCGCATTGGACGGCATCGCCGGTGGCACGCCGTTCCAGCGGGACTTCGGCGGACGGCCGGGACTCTCGAGCAGCACCGGCGGGAACTGGGTCGACATGAACGTGCCGCTCGACGCGTTCGCCGGCAAGAAGGTCCTGCTCCGGTTCCAGTACCGCACCGACGGCGCCTTGGCACGCAACGGGTTCTTCGCCGACGGCATCACGATCACCGCGGACGGCGTCCCGCTGCTCACCGACGGCGCGGAGAACGGCGCGAACGGCTGGGAACTCGACGGCTTCCGGACGGCGGCCGCCACCGAGACTCGCGTCTTCGACAACTTCTATCTCGCGTCGAACCGCACGTACGAGTCCTACGGCCAGTATCTGCGTACGGGTCCCTACAACTTCGGGTTCCCGGGCAAACCCGCCTTCGTCGAGCATTTCCCGTACCAGACCGGACTGGTGGTGTCCTATTGGGACATGTCCGAAAGGGACAACAACACCAGCGAACATCTCGGCTCCGGCCTGATCCTCCCGATCGACGCGCATCCCGCGCCGATCTACACTATCGAGGGCGTCCCGTGGCGGTCCCGGATCGCGGGCTACGACATGCCGTTCTCACTCCGCAAGGCCGACTCGTTCACCTTGCACGTCAACGGAAAGCCCAGCTACATCCGCGGGCAGAACGCCGTCCCGCTGTTCGACGACACCGGGACGTTCTTGTTCCCCGCCCAGCCGAACGCCGGTGTGCTCCTCCCCGCCACCGGAACCACGATCCGCGTGCTCTCGCAGACCGGCACGTCAGTGCGCGTTCGCGTCGGTCACAAGTGAACAACCCGCGTGCGGGTTGACCACTCGCCGCGACGAGGACGGGTGGCGTTCGAGCAGGGCCGCGGGCCGCACTGGCCGTCGCACGAGCTCGCCGCCGCAGTTGGGGCAGATACCGCCGAAGCCGCCTTCGGCGCACGCGGGGCAAAAGGTGCACTCGAAGGTGCAGATACGCGCGTCCGCCGCGGGCGGCAGATCTCGATCGCAGCACTCGCAATTGGGCCTGAGTTCGAGCATGGCCTGAATGCTACCCGGGTGCCCGCTCAACTGGGCAATGCCGAAACCGGGCACGATTCGCAAGACTGACGCAGGCTCGCGGCCGATGGCCGCCGAGTGGGCTATCGGGGGTTCCTGGAGGTTCAGTGCAGTCCGATCAGACCATGGATGACTCGAACGAGGCCGGTATCTCCCGGCGCGGCTTGCTGGTCCGGACGGCGACGGCGTCGGCGGCCCTGGCGGTCGGCGGTCAGCTTGCCGTCCAGGAGGCGGCGGGCGCGGAGCAGGACGGCCGGGAAAGCGGCCTCATCGACGTGGAGCTACGGGTCAACGGGCGGGTGGAGCGGCTGCGGCTGGATCCACGGGTGACGTTGCTGGACGCGTTGCGTGACAGGCTGGGGTTGACCGGAACCAAAAAGGGCTGCGACCGCGGCCAGTGCGGGGCGTGCACAGTGCATGTCGACGACCGGCGGGTGCTGTCCTGCCTGACGTTGGCCGGCTCCGCGGCAGGCAGCCGGGTGACCACCATCGAGGGGCTGGCTCGCGGCGACAAGCTGCATCCGGTGCAGCAGGCGTTCATCGAGCACGACGGTTTCCAATGCGGCTTCTGCACTTCCGGCCAGATCATGTCGGCGGTGGCCGTGCTCCGCGAGGGGCAGGCCCGCTCGGCCGGGCAGATCCGGGAGCAGATGTCCGGCAACATCTGCCGCTGCGGGGCGTACGCCAACATCGTCGACGCGGTCCGGACCGCGTGGGCGGCGGAGGTGACGGACTGATGCGGCCGTACGACTTCGCGGTCGCGCGCAGCGTTGCCGAGGCTGTCGACCGCGCGGGTGCGCCGAACTCGGCCTATCTGGCAGGCGGTACGACCCTGGTGGACCTGCTGAAGCTCGAAGTGCTGACGCCCAGCCGGGTGGTGGACATCAACCGCTTACCGCTGACCGGCGTGTGGACCGACCGGCAACGGCTGCACATCGCGGCGCTGGAGCGGATGAGTGACGTGGCCGTACATCCGCTGGTGCGCGCACGCTATCCCCTGCTCGCCGAGGCCCTGCTCGCCAGCGCGTCGCCGCAGCTGCGCAATATGGCCAGTATCGGCGGAAATCTGTTGCAACGCAGCAGATGCGGTTACTTCCGGGACACCGCCACGCCATGCAACAAGCGAGTACCCGGCAGCGGCTGTCCGGCGGTCAAGGGCGCCAACCGCACCCACGCCATCCTGGGTACCAGCGACTCCTGTGTTTCCACTCATCCGAGTGATCTCGCGGTGGCGCTCGTGGCGCTGGACGCCTCGGTACGGCTGACCGGCCGGGGCGGCTCCCGCGACGTCCGGCTCGTCGAGTTCTACCGGCTGCCGGGCACCACCCCGCATCTCGAGAACGAACTGCGACCGGGGGAATTGGTGACCGAGGTGACGGTGCCACAGCTCGATTGGGCGAACCGGTCGACCTACGTGAAGGTGCGGGACAGGGCCTCCTACGAGTTCGCGCTCGCCTCGGCCGCCGCCGCGGTGCTGGTTCGCGACGGCGTCGTGCGTGACGTACGGCTCGCGGTGGGCGGGGTCGGCACCCGGCCATGGCGTTTGCCCGCCGTGGAGGACGCGTTGCGCGGCCGCCCGTTGCGGCTCGACGTCGTCGAGAAGGCCGCCGCACTGGCCGCCGAGGGGGCCCGTCCGTTGACCCACAACGGTTTCAAAGTGCCGCTGTTGCGACGCGCCGTCACCAGTGCCCTGATGAAGCTGGCGGACCGGCCATGACCGCGCTCTCCCGCGTCGACGGCCGGGTCAAGGTCACCGGGGCCGCCCGGTATTCCGCCGACTACCCGATCGGCGGCCTCGCCAACGGCTACCTCGTACTGAGCACGATCGGGCGCGGCGCCATCCGTTCCGTCGACACCGCCGCCGCGCGGCGCTCCCCCGGCGTCCTCGCCGTCTACACGCACGACAACCCGCCGCGGCTGTTCGGCGGTGCCGAATCCGGCGTCGGCTACAACTGGCTTCCGTTGCAGGACAACCAGGTTCGCTACCACGGGCAGATCGTCGGGCTGGTGGTCGCCGAAACCTTCGAGCAGGCCCGTGACGCCGCCGCACTGGTCCGCGTGGACTACACCGCCGTCCCGCCGCGGGCGTCGCTGCGGGACGGTATCCCCGGCGCCACCCTGCCGGACGACGTCAACGGCGAGCCGCCGCTGCTCGACCTGCTCGCCGACGGCGTCGCGTCCATCGACGAAGCCCTCGGCGCGAGCGACGTGGTCGTCACCGGCACGTTCACCCAGCCGATCGAATATCACAGCGCCATGGAGCCCCATGCCGCCATCGCGGTGTGGCGCGACGGCTACCTCACCCTCTACAGCGGAGCACAGGCCCCCCAGCTGGCAGCCGGAACGATCGCCACCACCATCGGCGTCGACCCGTCCCGGGTGCATCTGCTCAGCCCGCACGTCGGCGGCGGGTTCGGCAACAAGATCCTCACCTGGGGGCACCCCTTGCTCGCCGCGGCCGCGGCCAAGGCACTCGGCCGCCCGGTCAGGATCGTGCTCACCAGGGAGCAGACCTTCGGCGTCACCGGCCACCGCTCCGCCATGTCCCAGACGGTCTCCCTCGGCGCCGACCGCGGCGGGCATCTCGTCGCCGTCAAACACGACGCCTACGCCAGCTTGTCGGCAGGCAGCGACGGGTTCCTTTACGAGGCGGGACCGCATACGACCTCGCGCTACTTCTACGCCTCCCCCAACATCCACCTCGGGCAACGCCTGGTGACCCTGGACGTCCCACCCCAGACGCCGATGCGGGCGCCGGGTCAGCAGGCCGGTTCGTTCGCGCTGGAAACCGCCATGGACGAACTGGCGGTACGACTCGGCCTGGACCCGATCGAGTTACGCATGCGCAACTACGCCACCACCTACCCCGGACGCGGCGTGCCGTGGTCCGGCAAACATCTCGACGAGTGCTACCGCGTCGGCGCCGAGGCGTTCGGCTGGTCCCGGCGTGACCCGGTGCCGGGGGCGGCCGTCGACGGTGACTGGCTGGTCGGCACCGGTATGGCGACCGCCGCCTACCCGGCCGTGCGGTACCGCACCACGGGAAAGGTCCGGCTCCAGGCCGACGGCACCGCGGCGGTGTCCACCGCGACGTCGGATCTGGGCACCGGGATGTGGACGGTGCTGACCATGGTCGGCGCCGACGCACTCGGCATCCCGGTGGACCGCGTCCGCGCCGCGCTCGGCGACTCCGCGCTGGCCGGCAACCCCGGCGCGTTCGCCTCCGCGGGCACGGCGAGCTCCGCCCCTGCCATCCAAGCGGCCGCCCGGTCCGCGACGCGCGCGTTGCTCGAACTCGCCGTGACACACGAGCGCTCCCCGTTCCACGGCCTGAGCCAGGACCAGGTGCGCTACGAACGCGGCGACGTCGTGGGCCCCGGACGGCGAATCGCCTTCGGCACACTGCTCGGCATCGTCAACCTCGCCGGGATCGACGCCGCCGAAACCACGGCACTGGGGCCGGAACGCGAGCGATTCGCCTTCGCTTCGTTCGGCGCGCACTTCTGTGAGGTCGCGGTCAACCGCTGGACCGGAGAACCCCGCGTGCGCCGCGTGACGACGGTCATCGACGCCGGCACCATCATCAACGAGAAGACCGCGCGCGGGCAGATCATCGGCGGCGTGATCTTCGGCATCGGTCAGGCCCTCTTCGAAAACACGCACCTCGAACCGGACACCGGCCGCATCGCCAACGCGAACCTCGCCGACTACGTCCTTCCGCTCAGCACCGATGTGCCACCGATCGACGTTCGCTTCCTCAACCACCCCGACACCGTGTTCAATCCCCTCGGCGCACGCGGGATCGGCGAACTGGGCACCGTCGGTATCGCCGCCGCCATCGGCAACGCCCTTCACCACGCCACCGGCCGTCGCGTCCGCGACCTCCCCATCACCCTCGACAAACTGATCGACACCTGAGGCGAGTCGCCTTTCACCGATGTACCTGAAGGCCCCCTTCCCTACCTAGATCCGGTCTGCCGCGCGCAGCGCGTCCTTTGAGGGCGGCGGCGGGGGCATGGATGGAGCAAGGACCCGGCAAAGTCGTTCTGCGGGTCAGGTGATTTTTGGTAGATGTGTCGTGAGTGGTAAGTAAGTCGTGCTATGTGGGAGGTAGGTCAAGTCTGGCGTGGCTTCTGCCGGGTAGGCCCTTTTTCGCGAGCTTCAAGGTGGGAAGGGGTTTTCGCGCGTGGATTTGGACCGGTCGTCGGAGCCGACGGTGCTTTGAGCGTCCATAATGGACACTTACCGGCGAGCAGATGCCCGATTAATGGATATTTGTACGGTTGCTGACCGGGTCGTGAGTGATAAAGAGGGTTAGAACGACCCAAAACACTCACGACCCCCGCGCAAAGCGCCCAAATCGGACACGAATGACGGGATTGCTGTCCCTTGTGGACGGTGAGGCCACGATCAGCCCGGCTGACCGGTGTCCGGCACACCACGTTGCCTTACCTTTCAATAACCCCCCACTGCCACTCGCGACCCCTGCGCGCACTCTCGTGACTTTGCCGGGGCCCTGACCTAGGCACAAGGAAGGGGGCCTTCCTGTACTTCAAGTGGCCAGGGCGGAGCCGGTACACCGAATAGCCCACTCACGACCAGCCCGATGCCTTAGGGTCCTTCGCGTGACGGAAGTTATCGAGCTGCGGCAGTACACGCTTCATCCAGGGCAGCGGGAAGTGCTGATCGAGCTGTTCGATCGCGAGTTCATCGAGACCCAGGAAGCCACCGGGATGCGTGTCCTCGGGCAGTTCCGGGACCTGGGCCGCCCGGACCACTTCGTGTGGCTGCGGAGCTTCCCCGACATGCGGGCCAGGCTTCAAGCACTGGAGAGCTTCTACACCGGTCCGACGTGGAAGGCGCACGCGGCGGCGGCCAACGCCACCATGATCGACACGGACGACGTGTTGCTGCTGCGGCCCGTCAGGCGGGGAATGCCGTCCGGCCTCGACCCCGCGGTCCGGGACACGCCGGCCTCGTCGGTGGTCACGGCCACGATTCACTACCTGCCGGAGCCGCCGGACGAGGAGCTCGTCCGGTTCTTCGACGGCACTGTCCTCCCGCTGCTGGAGAAGGCCGGTGCGACGCCGCTTGCCTTGCTGCAGACGGAATACGCGGAGAACGACTTCACTGGGCTGCCGGTCCGCACGGGTGAGCACGTGCTCGTCGTGCTCACCTCGTTCCCCGGGCGGGAGGCTTACGCCGAGCACTCCGGCAGGCTGGCCGGGCTACCCGAGTGGCGGGACGGCGTCCAGCCCCATCTGCCGGATTCTGTCGAACGGCTGCTGCTGACCCCCACCGACCGGTCGATGCTGCGCTGAACATCGCCGCAACGCCGAGGACAGCCGGCTGACCAGCCTCGGCAGCTCGGTGCCCGGCGAGCGGGCGGCGAGCACGCGCAACGTCAGGCATTCCTCGCGGTACCACGCGAGCCCGGCACCGCGGTTCGCCGACAGCCGGGAAAGCTGATCACGCACCGCGCCTTCGTAGTATCCGACGATGCGGTGCGTCGCGGTGCGCTCCTCGTCGGCCGTGACGTACTCGCCGAGGGCGAACAGCCGCACCAGCCCCGGCACCCGGTACCGGTCCATCCGCAGCGGCTCGACGAGCCCGGCGTCGACCAGCCGTTCCGCGGCGGGTTCGGCCAGGCGGACGGGGAGGTCGAGCGCGGCCGCGAGCGCGGCCGTCGACACCACCGGCAGGTCCAGCACGCCGAGCCTGCCGAGGGCACGCGTCACCGTCGGGTCGGCGTGGTGCCGCGGCAGCAGCTGGACGCCTGCCCGCAGGCTGGCGCGGACACTGAGTCCGTCGCAGGTCAGTGCGTCCAGCCTGCGCCCTGGATCGGCCAGCCGCGCGGCGAACTCGCCGACCGTCCACTCCGGACGCCGCGCGAGCCGGGTGGCGGCGATGCGCAGGGCGAGCGGCAGATGGTCGCACAGCCCGGCGAGCCGGGCGGTGGCGGCGAGGTCGGTGTCCACCCTGGCGGCCCCGGCGTAGCGGCGGATCAGCGCCGTCGCGGCCGTCATCGGGAGCCTGCCGACACGGAGCAGGCCCGCCCCGTCCACCGCGGTGGACGCCGTCCTGCCGGTCAGGATCACCGCGCAGCCGGGCGCCGACGGCAGCAGCCGTCGGATCTGTTCGGAGCCGACGACGTCGTCGAGCACGATGAGCACCCGCCGGTCGGCAAGGGTGGTGCGCAGCAACGCGGCGGCCCCTTCCTCGTCCGGCGGCAGGCTCGCGGCCGGTACACCCAGCAGCGCGAGCAGCCGCCCGATCACGTCGATCGGGGCCGCGGACGCACCGAGGCTCAGATAGACCTGACCGTCCGGAAAGGATCCGGCCACCCGGTGGGCGGCGTGCACCGCCAAGGTGGTCTTGCCGCCACCGGCCAGACCGTGCACGGCGCAACACCGCTCCCCACCGGTCAGCCGGGTGGTGATCCAGGCCAGCTCGCGATCCCGGCCGAGGAACGCGGGGACGTCAGGAGGCAGGGTGCGGGGCACGACCTGCCGCGGGACCGCGGTCGCCGTCGAGGTGGGCCGGGGTGCCGCCAGCAGCGGGTCGTCCCGCAGGATCCGGCCCTGAAGCTCCCGCAACGGTTTGCTGGGCTCGACGCCGAGTTCGTCGACCAGCAGCCGTCGCAGATCCCGATACGCGCCAAGGGCTTCGGCCTGCTGCCCGGACCGGTACAGCGCGACCATCAGATGTGCGTGCAGTCGTTCGCGCAGCGGAAACCGCGAGACCATCAGCTTCAGCTCGGGCAGCAGCGCCTCGTCACGGCCGAGCCCGATCTCGGCCTCGATCCGCGCCTCCACCACCGCCAGCCGCGCTTCCTCCAGTCGCGCGGATTCGGACAGGACGGACGGAACCAGCACCACGTCCGCCAGCGGCGTCCCGCGCCACATCCCGAGCGCTTCGGCCAGCGCCGCGGCGGCCGAGGGCAGGTCACACTCGGCAAGGCTTTTCCGGCCTGCCGCGACCAGTTCCTCGTACTCGTCGACATCGGTCGCGCCAGGGGGAAGCACGAGCTGATAGCCGGGTGCCCTGGTGCTCAGCATCCGCCCTTCCTGGTCACCGAGGCTGCCGCGCAACCGCCAGACGTACCCGGCCAGCAGGCCGGCGGCGCTCGGCGGCGGCCGCTCGCCCCACAGTTCCGCCATGAGCTGATCCGCCGACACCACGCGGTTGGCGTTGATCAGCAGGACGGCCAGCAGGGCCCGTTGCTTCGGGGCGCCGATCGAGGACCACTGCCCGCCGTCGAAGAACTCGAGCGGGCCGAGGAACCGGAACCTGACCGGTGACGATAGCGCATTCGGTTTGCCGTTAATTGACGTCCACCATTCTTCGGTGCTCTACTCGCCCAGCCGGAATACCGAGGGTGAGGTGCGAGATGGATAACGCTGAGCCATGGTTGCTGGAAATTCGACTGTTCACGGTGAAACCCGGAAGCCGGGAGGAATTCGACCGGATCAGCCGGGAGGGCACGATTCCGTTGATGCGCGAGCTGGGTATCACGGTCGTCGCCCATGGCCCGTCGCTGAACAATGACAACGGCTACTTCCTGCTTCGTGCCTTTCCGTCCGAGCAGGAGCGGGTCGAACGGGCCCAGTCGCTCTACGCCACGGACGAATGGCTGACGAAGTACGACGGGCCGGTCTCGTCGATGATCGACGACTACGAAACCGCGGTGCTGCCGGTGAATTCGGCCGCGCTCAGCCACCTCGCCGAGCCGGTCACCCGGTAGGCCGGGCAAGGCCGCCCAGTACGAGCGCCTCGGCGAGGCAGACCCGGCCGAACTCGCCGAGGTGCAGGCTTTCGTTCGGACCGTGTGCTTGCGTGTACGGGTCCTCGACCCCGGTCACCACGATCGTGGCGTCCGGGAACTCCGCCTGGAACGCCGAGACGGCGGGGATGGAGCCACCGAGACCGATCTCCTCCGGCGACACCCCGTCCCAGGCGGTACGTAACGCCGACCGGATCGTTTCGTAATGCGGGCCGGTGGTGTCGATGACGCACGGCGCGCCACCACCGTCGAAGGTGACCGAGAGCGCGGCGCCCCACGGGCGATATGCCTCAAGGTGGTCCCGTAACGCGGCGAACGCCTTACCCGGATCGTCTCCGGGAGCCAGCCGGACACTGATCTTCGCCCGCGCCAGCGGGACCAGGGCATTGCCCGCCTGGAGAACCGATGGCGCGTCGATACCGAGAACCGACAGCGAGGGCCTGGTCCACAGCCGGTCCGCCATCGAACCGGTGCCGGTGAACCGGACGCCGTCGACCATGCCCGATTCGGCGCGAACCCGATCGGCCGGGAAATCCACTGTGGACTCGGGACCCACGACAAGCCCATCGACCACGACGTCGCCCGCGTCGTCGTGCAGTGTCGCCAGCAACCGGACCAGCGCGGTCAACGCGTCCGGCACAGCGCCGCCGAATAGTCCACTGTGGACCTCGGCATCCAGGGTGCGCACTTCGACCACGCAATTGACAATGCCACGCAACGAGGTGGTCAGCGCGGGTACACCGATGTCCCAGTTAGCCGAGTCGGCGATTACGATGACGTCGGCGCGCAGCTTGTCGTGGTGCTGCCGGAGCAGCTCGGAGAGCGACGCCGAGCCGTACTCCTCTTCGCCTTCGACGAACACCACGACCCCGACCGGCAGGGCGTCACCGAACGCCCTGAGCGCCACGACATGCGCCATCAGCCCGGCCTTGTCGTCCGCCGCGCCGCGGCCGTAGAGCCGGCCGTCGCGCTCCACCGGCTCGAACGGATCGCTGTCCCACAACGCTTCGTCTCCCGGCGGCTGTACATCGTGGTGCGCGTAGAGCAGCACCGTCGGCGCACCGGGTGGCGCGGGACAGCGGCCGAGGACGGCTGGTTGGCCACCGGCCCGTACGACGTCGGTTTCCAGCCCACAGCCACGCAACAACGTCGCCACCGCTTCCGCGGAACGGTCCACCTCCGCGTGGTCGAATTCGGGAAAAGCAATTCCGGGAATACGGACCAAATGCTCCAGGTCGGTCCGCGCTCGGGACAGTTCCCGTTCGACGGCCGTCCTCAACTCAGCTTCTGTCGCGTCCTTGGTCGTCATGAATCGGATCGTACGGCGCGGCCGACGGAAAAGGTGCCGGTCAGCCGCGCGTGAATCAGCGGCAAAACAAACTTGTGGCACGGCGTTACCCTCGGGTCCATGTTGCTCGGAATCGACCACATCGGACTCGCGACCGAGGAACCCTCGGCACTCGGCCCCATCATGGCAGCGCTCGGCATGTCCAAAACCGACAGTGGGCTCGCCGCAGGATATCGCGTGGCGTGCGAGTTCTGGCGGCCTGCCGGCCGCACCGGACTACCCATGCTCGAACTGGTCTCCCCGGCGGGCCCTGATTCGGCACTCGACGGCCATCTCGCCAGGGTCGGCCCCGGCCTGCACCACATCGCCATCGAGGTGGACCACCTCGTGCCGGAGCTGAACCGCTTACGCGAGGCCGGGTTCACCATGGTCGACCGAGAGCCCTGCGCCGGTGCCCGGCAGGGCATGCTGGTCGCCTTCCTGTACTTGGCCCGGCCTGCCGGGCTACTGGTGGAACTGGTCCAGTACGACCGCGGCCAGTAAGGGACCCGGCTTTCAGCCCCGTCAGCGAGCCAGAGTGGTCGCCGCCACCCGGCTCGCCGCGAGCACGACCTTGGCCGCACCGCCCGAACCACCGGTGAAGGTGAACAAACCTGCCCCGATCTCGCGTAGTTCGAGGCCCGGCGGGTCGTGATAGCAGTCGGACGACACCGTGGTCCGATGTGGACAGTGGCTGCCCGGTGGGTGGCCGAGCAGGCGACGGGCCTCGTCGGCGGCCCGTTCGACGAGCGCGGTGTCCGGCCGCGGGCGGGACGGGTCGACGTCCCACCGGTCACAGGGCAGGCCGAGCAGGAATCCCGTGTCACCGGCCGGGCGACCCCACAGGCCGGTGCCCTCCCGGACGAACGCGCCGAGCCGGGCAGGCCGTCCCTCGTACACGGTGTACTGGATTTGTTTGACGCGCAGCCCGCCGGTGTCCAGCCCGCTCGCCGCCAGCAAGGCAGGCGTCCACGGGCCGGCGGCCAGCACGACAGCGTCGTATTCCGCTGTCGTGCCGTCGGCCAGCCGCAGGACCGGTGCCGGGGTCACGCTCACCACCGGCATCCGCCGGACCGTCACGCCGCGATCGGCCGACCAGTCCAGTACGGCGGCCCGTAATCGGGCCGTCGAAAGGAAACCCGCCTGCCGTTCGACGACCGCGGTGCCCTCGGGGGGCAGACCGCGGAACGGATACCGGCCGGCCAGTTCGGCACCGGTGAGCAGCGTCGCCGAGCCGGGCAGCACCTCCTCGATCACCCGGATCTGCTCGGTCACCTCGGCTCCGGAGGGCAGCAGGTACACCGATCCGACTTCCTGATACGCCGACGCCGACCGCAACGCGGGGTCGCCACGCAGTTCCGCGAGGCTGGACGCGGCCAGCCGTCCGGTCGGCACGACCCGCTCGAAGGCACGCACCAGCCCGCCGGACGCACTGGTCGCGTCGCCGTCGGCGGGCCCGGCGGTGTATACGTCGACCGCGATCCGCGGCGCCACTTGACGCAGCCGCCAGGCAAGCAACGCACCCGCGACGCCGGCACCGACGATTCCCACTCGCACGGGGCCCGCTCAGCCGGTGGCGGCGGCCTGGGCGGCCACCGCCCGTCGCAGGTCGCCGGTGAAGTCCGCGACCCGCCTGCGCAGCGGCAACTCGACGTCGCCGCGGGCCAGCAGCTTGTCGGCCAGCCGCAGGGTTTCGCGCGAGGCGGCGTAACGCGGGTAGAGGAAGCGGACCAGCATGTCCAGCACGAGGTCGCCACGCAAACCGGCGGCCGAGGGCATCTCGGCGAAGAACCGCGACACATATCCGACGGTCAGCTCTGCCTGTTCCGGTTGCCAGAATCCCTCTGCCAGCGCCCAAAGCCCGTAGCTGGACACTCCGCTGTCGCCGGTGATCGCGTCCCAGGCCGCGCTCTTGGCCGCCGGATCCGGCCTGGCCGCACGGCATTTCGCCGCGAACTGCGCGCCGAGGGTGCTCGGGTCCGCCCGGTGGGCCGCGGTGATCTCGTCCTCGGCGAGCCCGCCGAGGACGGCGAGCCGATACCTGGTGCGCCAGGCCAGATCCGCGTCGAGCACGAGTCCGGCGGGCAGGCGGGTGCCGTCGAGCCAGCCACGCAACTCGTCGACGTCCGCGCTGAACTCGATGAGCCCCCGGCACAGCGGCAACCAGATCTCGTCGGTGGGCACGACGCCCGCCATACGGTCACGGATACCGCCGGCGATCTTGGCGAGCGCGGCAGGCCGCCGCGCCGGACGCAGGAAGCGGTCGGCCACGTCGACGCGGGCCTGTTCGAGTACTTCGACGACGATGGACGGTTCCGGCTCCACGGCGAGCATCCCGGTCACCAGATCGAGGTGGTCGGCGGCCGGGAACGCGCCGTCCTGTACCGCCAGCAGCAACGCGCACCACACCATGGCGCGGTTGACCGGGGACAGCCGGGGAAGGAATTCGGGCAGCGCCGCCCGGGAACGGGCATCGAAACGGACCTTCGCGTAAGTCAGGTCGCCGTCGTTGAGCAGCACGAACCTCGGCGCCGGCAGGCCGACCAGCTGCGGCAGCTCGGTCCGGACGCCGTCGATCGCGACCCGCACCGTGGTGGACTCGTCGCCGTAGCAGCCGACGTCGAGGGTGTGCGGGTGCGCGGCCGAGGCGTCCTGGCGCACGGCGGCAGCCGAGATCACCCCGTCGGTCACCGTGATCTCCGGGGTCAACGTGGTGACGCCGGAGGTGGTGAACCACACGCGGGCCCAGTCGGTCAGGTCGGTTGCGGTGGCCTCGCCCAGCGCGGCGAGGAAGTCGGCGAACGTCGCCGTGCCGTACGCGTGGCGGGTGAAGTAGATCCGCAGGCCCGCGCGCAGTGCCGGGGTGCCGACCCGGGCGGCCAATTGCCGCAGTACCGAGGAGCCCTTGAAGTAGGAGATCCGGTCCAGTTCGAGCAGCACCGTCCGCACGTCCGGTCCGGCAAGGCTCACCGGATGGGTCGACGGCCGCTGGTCGGCGACGTAGGCCTGTGCTTTGCGCCGGACTGCGAACGTGGTCAACGGGCCGGAGAACCTCGTCACGTCGCTCGTGACCCGGTGGGCCATGTAGTCGGCGAAGGCCTGCCCCAGCCACAGATCGTCCCACCAGGTGTTGGTGACCAGGCCCGCCAGCCACATCAGGGACAGGCCGTGCGCGATGACGACGGCTCTGGTCTCCCGCTCGCTCGCGGGCACGGCGGAACCGAACAGGTACAGCTCGCGCAGCAGCACGCAACCGGGGTGGTCGAGTGAGAGCACGCTGAACTCCGGGACGAAGACCTGATCGAACTTGCCGAACGGATAGGGCACACTGAACAGCCGCTGGTATTCGTCGAGGCACTGCCCGGTGATCTCGAAGACCTCGTCGATGTCGTCCCGGAGCCCGTCGGCCAACGAGGCGCGGCAGTGCAGGCCGAGCGGCACTTCGCCGTGCTCGGTGTGGAAGGACTCATACGGTCCGGCGACCAGTGTGGTCAGGTAGGTCGCCAAGGGCGCGGTCTCGCCGAGCCGCCAGCGTCGCGCGCCGAGCCGGGTCGCCTTCGCGTTGCCGAGCACCTTCCAGTCGTCGTCGGGGACCGTGACGGTGAAGGTGAACGGCGCCTTGAGGTCGGGCTGGTCGAAGCAGGCGAAGATCCGTGGGGCGTTGTCGATGTAGGTGAAGGCGTACAGGTAGAGCCTGCCGTCGGCGGGGTCGGTGTACCGGTGCAGGCCTTCGCACTCCCGCGAGTAGGCCATGTCGGCGACCACGACGATCTCGTTGTCCCCGGCGAGGCCGGTGAGGGTGAGCCGTCCGTCGTGGAGTGCGGCCACGTCCAGTTCCCGGCCGTTGAGGGTCACCGAGCGCAACGCACGGGGCCGCACATCGAGAAAAGTATCGTCAGCCACGGAGCCCGCCTGGAAAACAATTCTCGTCGTCGATCGGAATATCTCGTCGCCTGCCGTCAGATCAAGGTCGACCTCATACGAGCGGACCTGCAGTACTTCACCGCGCCCCTTCGCTTCGGCCTGCGTCAGACTGGGCATTTCAACGGCCCTCCAAATAGCTGCATAGCGGCCGCCGAACAGCTCAAAGCAGCCTCCGAATAGGCAATCCCCCGGCCGCCAAATAGCGCACCGCGATGCTCAACCGCAGCCGGCGGATCAGTTGAACGGTCACTTTCGGCTGCCCGAAAGTTCCGGGCCGGACTCCGGCCAGGCACGATCGCCGATCATCCGGCCGAGTCCGCCGGTGTGGCAAGTCGCGAAAAGGTTCCGACCGGAGCGGAACTCACTTGAGCACCTAGTTCACGGTCGGTCGACAACCTACCCTCTGACCAGGAGAGCGGGGAGGGTAACGGTGACGACGCCGTTCACGAGTTGAACGACGCCGGATTTTTCCATGGGGATCTTTTAATGGGGACACAGTCGGCGGCAGTTTTGACTCCGCACACTACCGCGCGAATCGGAATTCAGGCCAGAAGGCGACGCCCGAAATCGGCGAAGTGTCGATATCAGTAAATCGGTGCAGACGCCGGGACTCATTCAGCGTATGTCGCAGATTTGCCATCCACAACCCGATGGGGGTGCCCATTGACCGGGCAAGCTGACCATGGCTCCAGTCAGGGGCACTCGGCTGATCCAGCCGAACACGGCGAACCGTCTTCGTCGATCGAGTATCCGAAGGCGGATCAGGTCACCCACACCGTTCCGGTGGCCGCGTTACGCCCGGCGGACTCGCCACGGCTGATCGGTGAGGACGCCGAGCACATCCGGGTACTGGCCGAACCGGACCGCGCACTGCCGCCGATCCTGGTGCACCGGTCGACCATGCGGATCATCGACGGGATGCACCGGCTCGGCGCGGCCCGCCTGCGTGGCCAGGACACCATCGACGTGATCTTTTTCGACGGCAGCGAAGAAGACGCGTTCGTGCTGGCGGTCAAGGCCAACGTCGCGCACGGCCTGCCGCTGTCCTACGCGGACCGGGAGGCCGCGGTCGCCCGCATCTTCGTCTCGCATCCGGACTGGTCCGATCGCGCCATCGCCGCGGCCGCCGGACTCGGTCCCCGTACCGTCGCCGCGGTCCGCGGCCGTGTCGAAGGGCTTCCACAAGGGACGACCCGGATCGGTCGCGACGGCCGGGTCCGCCCGTTGGACAGCACCGACGGGCGACGCGTCGCGAGCCAGCTGATCACGGCCTTTCCGGAGGCATCGCTACGCGCGATCGCCCGCGCGGCGGGAATCGCCCCGGCCACCGTGCGTGACGTGCGTGAACGGATCCAGCGCGGCGAGGATCCGGTGCCGCCACGACGGCCACGTGCCGTCCGGGACAGCCAGGCCGAACGCCGCGACGCCAACCCGTCCACTCAAGACCAAACCGAGCGTCTCTCGACACAGGAACGCAATGCCGTACTCCGGAACCTGGAACGCGATCCGTCCCTGCGCTTCGCCCAGACGGGCACCCGGACGCTGCGCTGGCTCGTGCACCGGGTGATCGCCGAAGAGGAGTGGCGCGAACTGGTCGACACGGTTCCACCACACAGCGTGTACGTCCTCTCCGGACTGGCCCGCCGGTGTGCCAACGAGTGGATCGAGTTCGCGCGGCAGCTGGAGCAGCGAGTCGGCTCGCAGAAGTCGTAACCCCGCGCCGCGGGTGAATGCGACAAGTGTTCAACTGGGCACCGGATACTCAGTTGAACATCGCGCGTCTTTCGAGCAGTTGTCGGCACGTGAGTCGTGCGAGCAGTATTCCCACTTGACACACGAGGGGTCCGAATGGTGTTCGAAAGTTCACGGCGGACCGCACCTCGGTAAGTGACCGCTATTGCCATGGAGGCGGGCCGGGCTTTGAATAACGCCCGACCAGTTCGAATCCGGCCGCCTTCCGGCAATGACTGATGACTTTCCGATTCACCGGGCCGATCGGCCGGAAACGCACGCCGCCCAATGCCGCCGACCGGCTCGGCAAGAGGAGAAACAATGCCAAGACCACTTGCCGAATTCGGCATCGCAGGTTTCGGTTACGCATTCGGCGACGATCAGGACGTCGAGCGCACCGCCGGCAGCTACGTCGCCGACCCGGAGCGCATCATCCGATGGGGCTATCAGACCTTCCACCGCGCCGGTGACGGGGTGACTTCGACGGCGCTGGCCGCCGAGGCCGCCCGCGACGCGCTGACCAGGGCCGAGGTGGACCCGGCGGACGTCGACCTGGTGGTACTGGCCAATTCGGAGCTGGCGGAGTACCCGTACTGGGACTCCTCCGCCGCGCTGGCCAGGGAACTGAAGATCCGGGAACGGCAGACGATGCTGCTGACCGAAGGCTGCGCCTGCGGGGTGACCGGCCTCGGCTCCGTCGCCGGGCAGTTGCTGCTGCAACCGGAGCTCGGCACCGTGCTGTTCACCGCCGTCAACCGGGTCAGCGAGTTCCACCGCAACCGGATGAACGTCAACAACGCCGTGCACAGCGACGGCGCGGTCGCGGTGGTGCTGCGCCGCGGCCACGACCGCAACGAGTGGCTGGCCACCGAGCAGTTCACCGATTCCGATTTCTGCGACTGGTTCCGCACCGACGTCGGCGGCAGCGTCACCCCGGTACCGCCGCCCGGCTGGTCGAGTTCGACCGCACCGAGTGGCACCGAACGCGTGCAGGCCCATTTCCGGAAGGACCCTCGGCAGCTCGAGAAATTCAGCGAACAGCTCAACGCGCGGGTCGTCGAGGTGATCGATCGGGTCTGCCGCCGGGCGGGTGTGCGGCGCGCGGATCTCGCCCGGTTCTTCTACATCAATGACCCGGACGGCATCGCCGATCTCGCCACGGTGCTGGATATTCCGCTGGCCCGGACCAACCACGATCTCGCGATCGAACACGGTCATATGGGAGCGGCCGATCAGCTGATCGCGCTGGGGGCACACCTCGACGACGGCGGACTGAATTCGGGAGATCTTGTCGCGCTCGCCGGAATCTCCATCGGTATGCGCTGGTACTGCACGCTTTTCAGAGTTTAGGCAGGGGCCGATGAACGATTTCACGGAACTGCTCGACGGCCTGCGGGCCGCGGTGGCCGCCCGCTCGGCGCCGTCGCCGGGCCTGCGCCAACGACTCGCCGGGCTCGACGACCCGGCGACGGTCCGCCGCGCCGGCCGTATCCTCGCCGAGCTCCCGCCGTCCGGGCCGGAGCCGCGGCCGATCCGGGTGGCCGTGCTGGCCACCTGCACCATCGGCCCGTTCGAGCATCTGCTGCGTGCCACGCTGGTCGCCACCGGTACTCAGCCCACCCTCCTCCTCGGTGACTACGGCACCTTCGACCTGTCACTGGCCGCCGGCGAAATCGGCGGCTCCCCCGACGTCGTGACGTGTCTGCTGGACGAGCGGTACTTCCTGCCCCGCGAGTGGAGTGCTGTCGATCCGGACGGCCTGGCCGCACACGTGGCTGCCCGGTTCGCCGACCTGCGCGGGCTGATCCTCGCCTGCCTGGAGCGGACGCCTGCCGCGTTCGTCCTGCACACCGTCCCGATTCCGGCCGAGCTGCGTGATTCGGTGATCAGCTGGCGGGCAAGGGCCACGGTCGGCCGGGCCTGGCACCGGCTCAACGCGGACCTTCTCGGCCTGGCGGAGGAGGACAGCCGGATCACGGTGGTGGACCTGGCCGGTGAACTCGCCGACGTCGCGGTCGCGTGCCGGGACGACCGGCTGCACCGGTACGCCGACCTGCCCTACACCGACGGCGCGCTGCTCGTGCTGGCCCGGCAGGTCGCCCGGGTGGTCGCGGCCAGGTCGGGACTGTCCCGCAAGGTGCTCGCGCTCGACCTCGACAACACACTGTGGGGTGGGGTGCTCGGAGAAACAGGCGAGGCCGGGCTGCAACTCGGCGGGTTGTACCCGGGGAACTGTTACCAGGCACTGCAACGAGTCGTGCGGCGGCTACGCGAACAAGGCGTGATTCTCGTACTGGCCAGCAAGAACGACGCCGGACCGGTCGACGAGGCATTGGCCAATCACCCGGAGATGCTGCTGCGCCCGCAGGATTTCGCGGTACGCGCGGTGAACTGGTCGGCCAAGGCGGAAAACCTGCGCCACGCCGCCGAGACGCTCAACCTGGCCGCGAGTGCGTTCGTCTTCATGGACGACTCCCCGTTCGAACGCGGCCATGTGGCCGCCGAACTACCCGGCGTTGCGGTGGTGGCGGCAGACGGCGACCCCGCCTACCTGGTCCGCTCGCTGCTCCGGTCCGGCTGGTTCGACGTGCCGGAGCTGACCGACACCGACCTGAAACGTCCGGCGCTGTACCGCTCACGCGCGCTGCGCACCGGCTTCTCCACCGGGTTCGCCTCGTCGGAGGACTACCTGCGGGCACTGCGGACGCAGGTGATCTCGCATCCGGTCACCGCGTTCGAGACGGGCCGGGTCGCCCAGCTCGCCGCCCGTACCAACCAGTTCAACCTGACCGGAGTCCGGTTCGACGAAGGCGTCACGACCGCGATGAGCACCGATCCGGACCATCTGGTCGCCTCGTTCACGGTGTCGGACCGGTTCGGCCACGAAGGAATCGTCGGCGCCGCGTGGATCGAACGCCGCGACCGGATCTGGCGGGTGCTGAACCTGGTACTGAGCTGCCGGGTGTTCGGCCGGGGCATCGAGTTCGCGATCGCGGACTGGATCGTGGGCCGGGCCCGCGAAGCCGGAGCCACCGCATTGGTCGGCCGCTACGTGCCGACCAACCGGAACTCGGTGGCCGCCGGCTTCTGGGAGAAGGCCGGCTTCACCCCGTCCGATGAGGACGGCACCTACACCGTGGTGCCCGCCACCGCGCCGACCTGCCTGCCCACCTGGATCACCGACCCGGAAACGAAGTGATGACCGAAATGGATGACACGGCGTCCGTCGTGCTGAACACGCTGAGCGAAGTGCTGAACAAGTCGACCGGCGAACTGCGGGCACGACCGGTGCTCGCCACCCACGGTTGGGACAGCCTCGCGTCGCTGGAGGTCCTCTCCCGGTTGGAGAGCGGGCTGACGGTGACGCTCGATCTGCGTGCCTACCACGCCGCACACACGGTGACGGCGCTGATCGACCTCGTCGCGGCCGCCGCGACGAGCAACGCGGCCGCCGGTCGGCGCGGATGAAGGGGAAGGATTCGCGGTGCGATTTCAAGAAGTAGAGCTGTTGGCGATCGGAGGCGGCCCGTCCGGCCTCGCGCTCGCGGTCGCGGTCGAAGAGCTGGCAAAGTCGGAGCTGGCCAAGGACACGCTCATCGTCGAACAGCAGGACGACGTGGTCTGGCAGCGCGGGATGCTGATCCCGTGGACGCAGAGCCAGGTCTCGTTCCTCAAGGACCTGGTGACCCTGCGCAATCCACGGAGTGCCTTCAGCTTCATCAACTACCTGCACTCGGTCGGCAGGCTGGACCAGTTCATCAACCTCGGCAGCTTCACGCCATACCGGATGGAGATCTCCGGCTACCTTGGCTGGGTTTCCAAATCCCTGCCGAACGTGCGGATCGACTACGGCAGGCGCTGCGTTTCGGTCCGGCCGTTCGGTATCGCGGACGGGGCGGGCGAATGGCTCGTCCAGATGGCCGACGGCAGTGCCGTGGTGTGCCGCCATCTGGTGATCGCGGCCGGACGGGACCCCTACATTCCGGACACCTTCGCGGCCATCCCGCGCGAACTGATGATCCACAGCACCGAGTTCGCGGCCCGGATCAGCGAGCTCGATCCCGAGCGGACCCGCCGGATCGTGGTCGTCGGCGGGGCGCAGAGCGCGGCCGAGATGCTCTGGACCGCGCACCAGGCGTTCCCGAAGGCGCACTGCGCGATGGTGATGCGCTCGATCGGCCTCAACGCCTACGAGGCGAGCAAGTTCACCAACGAGCTGTTCTATCCGTCCTTTGTGGACGAGTTCCACTCCGCCCTGCCGGAAGCCAGGGCGCAGCTGCTGCGCGAGATGCATCGGACCAACTACGCCGGTCTCACCCCGGACATGCTCGACACCCTGTACCGGCAGATGTACATCGAACGGCTCACCGGGACCGAACGCATCGAGATGATCCCGATGGTCGACGTGGCCGGGGCCGAGATGGACGGCCGCGAGGTCGTGCTCACCCTGGTCGACCGCAAGTCCGGCCGTCGCTCCCAGCAGCGCTGTGACGTGGTGTTGCTCGGCACCGGTTTCACCAAGCGGATGCCGAAGATCGTCGAGGAAATGGCTTCCGCTGTCGGGATCGACGAGATCACCGTCAACCGCGGCTACCGGATGAGCCTGCCGCCCTCGTTCAGCGGGACCTGCCATCTGCAGGGAGTGAACGAGGCCACCCACGGCATCGCCGATTCCCTGCTCAGCCTGCTGGCCGCGCGGGCGGAGGAGATCGTCACCGACCTGCTCGCCGACCGCAAGGCGCCCCGGCCGCTCGTCGGCACCGAAACCGCCACCCGCCCGCTCGCCGCGACTCAAGGAGCGCAATGACCATGATGGAAATCCGCAAGTTCGATCGCACCCACCTCAAGCCGGACAACGGTTTGGCCGCGACGCGGCTGCTGCCGTGGCCGGAGCTGAACGCGCCGTTCGAGGGCTCTTGGTGTGTGGTGCCACCGGGTGCGGAGTCCGGCGCGCACAGCCACCACGAGTACGAGATCTGGGTGGCCATGACCGGCGCCGCTGAGATCGTCTGTGGTGGACGCCGGGTGCCGTTCACCGTCGGCGACGTCGTGCACTTCCCGCCACGGTCGCATCACCAGGTGGTCAACACCGGGACCGAGGAGTTCCGGATGTACGCGGTCTGGTGGGACAAGGCCATGGCCGGGCGGTTCACCACCCGCGACGAGGCCGGCGTGTAGATGTCCACGACCATCGTGGTCGCGGCGACCCCGACGTCCAACGGCGACCTGCATCTCGGGCATATGGCCGGGCCGTACCTGGCTGGCGACGTGTACGCCCGCTACCTACGGGCCACCGGCGCTTCGGTGATCTATACGACCTGTACCGACGACAGCCAGAGCTACGTCGTCTCCACCGCGCGACGGCTCGGCACCACACCGCGCGCCCTGTGCGCCGGCTCGACCACGGCGATCGAACGTTCGCTTTCCGCGATGGGCATCTCGATGGCCGGTCTTCCGCCGATCGACGACGTGTACCGGCGCGCGGTGCTCGAGTTCGTCACCGCCCTGTACGAGGCGGGCCGGTTCCGGACGCGTACGGTGCGGCTGCCGTTCGCGACGCGATCCGGCACGTACCTCTTCGACGGGCTGGTCGCGGGCACCTGCCCGGTCTGCCTGGCAGGCAGCAGCGGCGGGGTCTGCGAGGCCTGCGGGCACCCTAACAACTACGACGACCTGCTCGATCCACGCTCCACAATGGACCCGAGTGATCCGGTGTCCTACCGGGACGCGGAGATCCTGGTGCTGCCGATGGAGGAATACCGGGATCGGCTGACCGCCTACTACGCCGCGCAAGCGGGACGGTGGCGGCCGCACGCGATGCAGCTGGTCGGCGAGCTGCTGGCCAGGCCGCTGCCGGAGGTGCCGGTGACCATCCCGGCGGACTGGGGTATTCCCGCGCCGTTCCCGGAGACCCCCGGCCAGATGCTGTACCCGTGGGTCGAGGCGATGCCCGCGGTCATGTACAGCACCTGGTGGTCGGCGGGCGACACGACGCTGCCGCTCGACGAGCACTGGCGCGCCGGACACGAGGCCGACGTCGTCTACTTCCACGGTTACGACAACGTCTATCACTGGGGCCTGATGGATCTGGTGTTCCTGCTGGCCCACGGCGACCGGTACGTCACGCCGGTGGCCAACGTATGCAACGAGTTCTACAACCTGGCCGGGGAGAAGTTCTCCACCAGCCGCGACCATCTGATCTGGAGCGTCGACCTGCTCGCTGAGGTCCCTCGCGACCTCGTCCGATTTCATCTGGCACTCACCGCGCCGGAGCAGGCACGCGCCAACTTCAGCCGGGAAGGGTTGCGTGACACCGGGTACCGGCGGCTCGGCGCGCCGTGGAACGCGCTGGCCGAAGCGATGTCGCTGATGCTGACCGGACTCTCCGGCACGGTGCCGGTGACCCCGGCCGGACGGCGGCGCGCCGCGGCCATGCTGGAACGGTTCCGCGGCTGTTACGCATTGCCCGGCTACAGCATGAACCGGGCCGCGGAGACGGTGCTCACCCAGCTGACCCGGCTGCGCGATCTCGCCGCCCGGTCGTCGATCACCGCGGGCGATCTGCTGCTGGAGGTGCGCACGCTGCTCGCGGGTGCCGCCCCGATCCTGATCGACGTGGCCGAGGCGGCCGTCGCGGACGGGGTCGACCTGTCCCTCGTCGCCGAACCACCCGCTTCGGTTCCCGTGTTCGAACTCCCCCGGCTGCCCGAGGAGGCGAGCCATGAAGTTGCTGACCATCGAGACACGTCAGTACCTGACCTACTACCACTCCCGCTATCGGCAGGTGCAGGCGTTCGGCGTCGATCTGTACGTGATGAACGGTGAAGGGACGGACGATTTCTGGCCTGCCGACCACTACCGGCTGGTCGGCTCGAAGAAGATCGGCGAGATGATCGCCTGCGCCGGGAAATGGCATGAAACCGAGCAGTTCGACGGGGTGATCACCTTCTCCGAGGCGGCGGTGATCACGGTCGCCGCGGTGGCCGACGCGCTCGGCCTGCCGAGCATCGGCGTCGACGGTGCCCGCAACAGCCGCAACAAACTCCTGATGCGCCAGGCGTACGAGCGGGAAGGCGTGCCGATCCCCGGCTTCCGGTTCGTCACCGAACTGGACGACGCGCTCGCGGCGGGCGCCGAGTTCGGTTACCCGGTCATCCTGAAGCCCACCCTGGGCGCCGGCAGCCATCTGGTGTACCGAGTGGACGGTCCGGAGGAAATGGCGCGGGACTTCGCCACGGCCAGCGAGGGTCTGCGGAACATGTTCTGGATCAACGCCGAAGCCGACGACGTCGACCTCGGCCCGATCGGACTGCTTGTGGAGTCCTTTTTGGACGGGAAAGAATATCTGATGGAAGCCCTCGCCTGGGACGACGAGGTCTACCTCGGCTCGGTGGTCGACCGGATCACCGCGGAGGGCAGCAGTTTCGACGACGACGTGCACCACGCGCCGACGTCGCTGCCCGCCGAGGAACTTGCCAGGGTGCATCATGTGGTCAGGGCCGCCGCACACGCGCAAGGCCTGCGGCGCAGCGCGATGCACGCCGAGGTGCGCTACCACGACGGCAAACCGCATTTGCTGGAGATCGCGGCAAGGGTCGGCGGCGGCGGGCTGGACACCATCGCCCGGCTCACCGCGGACTACGACCCGATCCGTGCCGTGGTGGACGTCGGCCGGGGAGTCAAGCCGCCCGTCCGTCATTACTGGCCGACCGGGACGCATATCACCGCGATGTGCCTGATCTGCGACGGCGGCGTGGTCAAGGACATCGAGGTGCCGCCGGCGGTGAGCAACTCGGACCGGGTCTTCCTGCAGACGATCACCGCCCGCCCCGGCGACGTCATCCTCAGGCCACCCGACGGCAACACCATCTTCGGCTTCCTCGGCACCACCGGAACATCCAAAGAGGACGCTTTCGACCTGATGACCGAACTGGCAGGCAAGATCACCGTCACCCTGGAGGCCGACCAGTGCGGGTAGCTCGTGCCAGGCGGTTCCTGATGTGCCCGCCGAACCATTTCGAAGTCAGCTACTCCATCAATCCCTGGATGGAGCCGGACAAGCCGACCGACGCACCCTTGGCACTCGTACAGTGGGAACGGCTGCGTGCCCAGCTGGTCGCGCTCGGCCATCGGGTCGAGGTGGTGCCGCCGCGCCCCGGCCTGCCCGACATGGTGTTCGCCGCGAACGCGGCCACCGTGGTCGGCGGCCGGGTACTGGCGGCCCGATACCGCTACCCGCAACGGTTCGGCGAGGCACCGGCCTACCAGGCCTGGTTTGCCGAGCACGGCTACCCGGTGCGGCGCTCCCGGTTCGTCAACGAGGGCGAGGGCGACCTGTTGCCCACCGGCGCGCGGCTTCTCGCCGGCACCGGTTTTCGCACCGACCACCGCGCACATGCCGAGGCGGCCGACCACTTCGGCATCCCGGTGGTCACCTTGCGGCTGGTCGACCCGTACTTCTATCACCTGGACACCGCACTGGCGGTGCTCGACCACGAGGAGATCATGTACTACCCCGGCGCGTTCTCGCCGGACAGTCAGGCCGTGCTCCGCGAGCTGTATCCGACCGCGATCCGGGCCGACCGGGCCGATGCGGCGGTCTTCGGCCTCAACGCGATCTCCGACGGCAGGCATGTGCTGCTCCCCCAAGCCGCCGTCAATCTCGCCGAAAGCCTGCGGGCAGCCGGTTTCGAGCCGATCGCCGTCGACCTCTCCGAACTGCTGAAGGCAGGCGGGGCTGCGAAGTGCTGCGCTTTGGAGCTCCGAGACGTCGTGACCACCGCACCTCCCGAGAGAAAGGCGCCAGGGTTCACCATGATCGACTACGAGGGCAGGCGGTTCCGTCCGGTCGCCGTCAACGGCGCGGACGAGGGCAGCGACCAGGTCGCGGTCTACCGGCAGAAGGGCGACCTGGTCTGGGGTGAGTTCACCGGCGGCAAGGCCCGGCGTGGCTCGCTGACCGGCACCTGCGGACCGGAAGGCGAACTCGATTTCGCGTACTGCATGGTCCTGGAGAGCGGCGAGGTGATCTCCGGCCACTGCACCAGTATCCCGCGGATCCTCGACGACGGCCGGATCCAGCTCGACGAGGTGTGGCAGCGCTACGGCCCGCACCAGTCCGTCGGAGTCTCCCGCCTACAAGAGATTCGGTGATGACGATGACCCGAACCACCGCGTTGCCGTCGGCTCGCCGCGGCAAGCCGCGCCGGGGCGGCACGGTCACCTGGGCCTGCGCGCCCGGTTTTCCGCCGACGGTGATCTTCCCGTTCACCCCGGCGGAACGTATGGGCATGCGCAACGTCCTGGAATTCCAGGCCCTGATGTACCGCACCCTGTACTTCTTCGGCAGCGACGGCACACCGGAGGTCGACTACGCCACGAGTATCGGCGAGCCGCCCGTGTGGAGTGAGGACGGGCTGACCGTCACGGTCAAGATCAAGCCGTGGAAGTGGTCCAACGGTGAGACGTTGTGCGCCGACAACGTGTTGTTCTGGGTGAACCTGCTCAAGGTCAAGGGCGACCGGTACGGCGAGTACACCCCGGGCTATTTCCCCGACAACTGCACCGCGTACGGCAAGTTGTCCGAGGACACCTGTTACTTCACCTTCGACAAGGTGTACTCCCGGCGCTGGGTGCTGATGAATCAGCTCAGCCTGATCATTCCGCTGCCGAAGGCGTGGGACCGCACCGCGACGGGCCCGGCCAACGCTTCCGGCGATCTCGCCGACGTCGAAGCGGTCTACGACTACCTGATGGCCGAGCAGGGCGACATCATCGACGAGGGCAACGAACAGCGCACCCGGTGGGCCGGCAGTCCTGTGTGGAGTGTCGTGAGCGGACCGTGGCGGTTGAAGAGCTACACGCTGGACGGGGTCGTGACGTTCGTGCCCAACGAGCATTACTCCGGCCCGAACAAACCGCGTCTCGACGAGTTCCGGCAGATCCCGTTCTCCTCCGACGAGGAGGAGTACCACCGGCTGGAGAACGGACCGGACGGCAAGGACGCGGTCCAGGTGGGCTACCTGCCGCTGAGTTTCGCCACCGGTCGCACGGACGATCCGGCCAAGGGCGGGGTCAATCCGCTGGCCGGGCACTACACGATGGTGCCGCAGGTGGCGTACTGCATCCGGTATACCAGCCTGAACTTTAACAACCCCACCGTGGTCGGCAGGATGTTCGCGCAGACTTACCTCCGGCAGGCGTTGCAGTGCACGCTCGACCAGGACTCCGCGGTCCAGGACATCTACCAGGGCTACGCCTACCGGCAGAACGGGCCGATGCCCATGCTCCCGGTCACCGACCTGGTGTCGCCACCGCAGCGCGGCCGGGCGTGGCCGCTGCCGTTCGACCCCGGCCGGGCCAGGAAACTGTTGGCCGACAACGGCTGGGACACCAGCGTCACACCGGCGGTATGTGTCGATCCGGAGCTGGCAGGCGACGGGATTCCGCTCGGCACCAAGCTGAGTTTCCTGCTGCGTTACGTCGAAGGCCGTCCGGCGCTGACCCGGCTGATGACCAAGTATCGGTCCGACGCCGCCGAAGCGGGGATCGAGCTGCGCTTGCAGGAGGTCTACGGCTCGATCCTGGTCGCCGAAGACGCACCCTGCTACCCGACCGACGACACCCCGTGCCAGTGGGAGATGTGCTGCTGGAACGGCGGCTGGGTCTATCACCACCCGACCGGCGAGGTGCTGTTCAGGACCGACGCGGGCGGCAACTTCGGCCACTACCACGACCCGGTGGCCGACGAGCTGATCGAGCGCACGGTCACCACGGACGATCCGGACGTCCTGTACGAGTACCAGGACTACATCGCCGAGCAGGTACCGGTCGTCTTCAACCCCAACTTCCCGATCCGGTTGTTCGAGGTGGCCACCAATCTCGGCGGTTTCGAGCCGGTCAATCCTTTCGGCATGATCAGCCCGGAGAACTGGTACTACGTCGATGGCTAGCCCCGTCGCCACCATCAGCGCGCACTCCATGCTGGTGTTCCTGCTCCAGCTGGGACTGCTGCTCGGGCTCGCGCTGGCCCTCGGCAGGCTCGCCGTCAAGCTGACGATGCCGGCGGTGGTCGGTGAACTGACAGCCGGTGTCCTCATCGGACCGTCGGTGCTCGCCAACCTGGCGCCCGGCCTTTCGGCCTGGTTGATGCCGCACGACGCCGCGCAGCTCAACCTGCTCGACGCCGTCGGCCAGCTCGGCGTGCTGCTGCTCGTCGGGATCACCGGCGTGCACGTGGACCTGAAACTGGTGCGGCGCAAGGGTATGACCGCGGGCTGGGTCAGCGCGGGTGGGCTGCTGGTGCCGCTGGGCCTCGGCGTCGGGCTCGGCTTCCTGTTGCCCGCGTCGCTGATTCCGGCGGGGACCGACCGCGCGGTGTTCGCGTTGTTCCTCGGCGTGGCCATGGGCGTGAGCGCGATCCCGGTGATCGCGAAGACCCTGCTGGAGATGCGGCTACTGCACCGCGACATCGGACAGCTGATCGTCAGCGCCGCGGCGGTGGACGACATCATCGGCTGGCTGCTGCTTTCGGTGGTTTCCGCGTTGGCCGTCACCGGGCTGCTGGCCGGTCAGGTGGCGCTGTCGATCGCCGGCCTGCTCGCGGTGCTGCTGTTCACCGTCGTCGTCGGACGGCCGCTGGTCAACGCGGCCCTGCGCCTGGCGAGCCGCTCGGCCGAGCCGGGGCCCGGCATCGCCACGGCCGTGGTCCTGCTCCTGCTGGCTGCCGCCGGCACCCACGCGCTGGGCATGGAGCCGGTACTGGGCACGCTGCTGTGCGGCATGCTGATCGGCTCGTCCAAACACATCGACCTCGCGCGGCTGGCCCCGTTGCGCACGGTCGTGCTGGCCGTGCTCGCCCCGATCTACTTCGCCACCGCCGGACTGCGGATGGACCTCACGGCGCTTCGCGATCCCGCGGTGCTCGGTTCGGCCGCGCTGGTGCTGCTGATCGCCGTCCTCGGCAAGTTCGCCGGCGCCTATCTCGGCGCCAGGGCCGGACGGCTCAGCCACTGGGAGGGGCTGGCGCTCGGCAGCGGTCTCAACGCCCGCGGCGTCATCCAGGTGATCGTCGCGATCGTCGGCCTGCGGCTCGGCGTACTGAACACCGCCACCTACACGATCATCGTGCTGGTGGCGATCGTGACGTCGCTGATGGCGCCGCCGACACTGCGCTACGCGGTGCGGCGGATCGCCGTCACGGAGGAGGAACGCGTACGGGAAAGGGTGTTCCATGGCTAGCGAATCGCGACCACATCTCTTGCTGATCGCGACCGGGTGGCAGGTGTTCCGCGAATACCTGCTGCGGTCGATCAGCACCCGGTACCGGGTCCATTTGTTCCACACCGCCGAACCAGGCTGGGAACGGGAGTACATCACCGGCTGGTCGGTGGTGCCCAGCACCATCGACGGTCCCGCGATGGCCCGCGAGGCTGTCCGGCTGAATGAGGCCGATCCGATCGACGGAGTGCTCTGCTGGGACGAAGGGCGTATCCACGCCACTGCCTACGTCGCGGAAGCGCTCGGGCTGCGGTGCGGTGACCCGGCGATGATCTGGCGGCTGCGTGACAAGGCGCAGACACGCGCCGCGCTGGCCGAGGCGGGGGTGCCCCAGCCGCGTTCGGTCAAGGTCGGCACCCTCGCGCAGGCGCTGGCCGCGGCGGAACAAGTGGGATACCCGGCCATCCTCAAACCCCGCGGCCTCGGCGCCAGTCTTGGCGTGGTCCGGGTCGACGACCCCGCGCGGCTACGCGAAATGTTCGCCTTCACCCGCGACACCAAGGCACCCGACCCGGTGGTCTACGCCAGCGACCACCCGGTCCTGGTCGAGGAATGCGTCACCGGCGAGGAGATCAGCGTCGACTCGGTCGTCCAGGACGGGAAGGTCAGTCCGCTCTTCGTTGCCCGCAAGGTAGTCGGGTTCCCGCCCTACGCCGAAGAAGTCGGCCACTACGTGGACGCGGATGATCCGCTGCTCACCGACTCCACGTTCACCGCGATACTGCAGGACACCCATACCGCGCTGGGCTTCCGGGACGGTTGGACGCACACCGAGTACATGCTGACCGAAACGGGCCCGAAACTCATCGAGGTCAACGGCAGGCTCGGCGGCGACCTGATCCCCTACCTCGGCAAGCTGGCGACCGGCATCGACCCCGGCGTCCTCGCCGCCGCGGCGGCCTGCGGTGGCACCCTGGACTTAAACCCCACGAGACGACAGGTGGCAGGCATCCGTTTCTGCTACGTCGACCGGGACGACACCGTCATCGCCGCGATCCACTTCGACCCGGCGACGCTACCCACCACAGTGGACGCGGTCACCGTCGCCCAGCCCGGCGCCGTGGTGTCCCCTCCGCCCAAAGGCACGGTATGGGGCCGCATCGCCTACGCCACCGCCGTCGCCGATTCGATCAGCGAGTGCGCGCATACCCTCGACGTCGCTCAGGCTTCCCTGCGCGTGCTCGAATCTTGAAGGCGGAGCCCGCTGCGGCCACCAATCCGCCACGCCACCTTTGCCTTACCCCCGACTAATGAGGGCAAGGCAAACGTGGCGTGGTACCCGGGCTCGCTGTGACCGACTTGTTCGCGGGGTTGGGGGCCAAAGCGAAGGCGTGACTCGCGTGCTTGAGCACGTAACTCGCGTGCCTGAGCACGTAACTCGCGTGCTTGAGCACGTAACTCGCGTGCTTGAGGACGTAACTCGGTGTGCGGAGTCTGAGCACGCAAGTTACGCCTTTAAGCACGCGAGTTACGTCTCCAAGCACGCGAGTTACGCCTTTAAGCACGCGAGTTACGGCTCTGAGCACGCGAGTGCGATGTCGGGCCCCCTGAAGAGTCCGCTCCCGCCGGCGAACCCGTCATTCGCCCTCCACCGGACAGTGGTGCCAGGGCCCGTCCGGGGGTCAGTCACCCGCCGCCCGGAAGCGTCGATATCGCTTCGAGACCGAAGCCGCACAACCGGCGGGGCAGCCGGCTACGTCCTCGGCGCATGAGATGGACAGCGGCGTGCCTTGTGCTGATCGTGGCGGGATGTGGCGCCGGAAACGGCCCGGTCGCCGCCGACGGGAACGCGAACGTGAAGCTGGAGGCCTTCGTGAGACCCCAAGGCCCGAGCAACCGGCTGTCGGACCTGAGGCCGGCGGAATTGGGAACAGCCGAGGCCCAGGAGTTCCACCGGACACTGGAGCGCGCCGAGATCACGAACCCGGACGAGGTCCGTGCGGCTTTGTCGTTCGTCCCGGCCGCCGATCGGCGTGGTTTCGTCTTCGCCGTGGCGGGCTGCGCCGAGGACAGTGCCGAGCTGACCGTCGAGCACGGCACGCTGACCGCGAGACTCACCGGCGGCGAGAACATTCAATGTATTCACGCGAACTATTCCCTCGCCGTCTTCTCCGTCGGACGTGGCTCGATACCGCCGACGCCGACGTTGCTGACCATGCCGCGCTGACCACGACTCTCTAGGCCGACTCCGATTCACGCCGGGTCAACACCAAAGGGCCGTCCTCGGTGACGGCCACCGTGTGCTCGGAGTGGGCCGTGCGCGAGCCGTCCGCCGATCGGATGGTCCAGCCGTCGGGGTCGAAGACGACCCGGTCGGTCGTGCGGGCGAACCAGGGTTCGAGTGCGAGGGTCAGCCCCGGCTTGAGTGTCAGCCCGCGGCCCGCGTGCCCCTTGTTGGAAACGTGGAGTTCCTCGTGCATGGTGCGGCCGATGCCGTGCCCGCCGAACTCGGTGTTGACCGGATAGCCGTAGTCGCGCGCCACCGCCCAGATCGCCGCCGAGATGTCGCCGAGGCGGTTGCCGGGCCGCGCCACCTCGATCGCCGCCTCCAGTGCTTCTTCGGTGGCGCGGATGATCCGCAGGTCCTCTTCGGCGGCGGTCCCGACGATGACCGTGCGCGCCGAGTCGGCCACCCAGCCGTCGACGCTCACCGCGAGGTCCGCGGAGAGCACGTCCCCGTCGCGCAGGACGTAATCGTGCGGCAAACCGTGCAGGACGGCGTCGTTGACCGACAGGCAGATGACGTTGCGGAACGGGCCTCTGCCGAAGGACGGCGAGTAGTCCCAGTAGCACGACTCCGCCCCGCGCCGTTCGATCATGCCGCGCACGTGGTGCTCCAGGTCCATGAGGTTCACACCCACGTCGGCGAGCCTGCCGACCTCGGAGAGCACCTCGGCGACGAACCGCCCGGCCACATGCATGCGCTCGATCTCCGCAGGCGTCTTCAGTTCGATCACGAGCACCTCACAGGTTCCGGTATAGTTATACCGAGACCCTAGCATTGGCCGGTATAGTTATACCAGTCAGCCGGTCACGCCGAGCTTCTCTCCCGGCACCAGCCCGGCAAGCAACGAGGCCTGTTCCCGGCGGTACGCCTCGACGTTCGCCAGTTTGACGTCCTCGTAACCGCGGACCAGGTCAGGCAGCTCGGCCAAGGCCAGCAGCCGGCCGCGGTCGGCGTCCCCTGCGCCGAACGCCGCGAGGATCACGTCCCGGTATTCACCGACGAGCTCCCGCTCGACCTTCCTGACCTCGGCCTTGCCGAACAGATCCCAGCGGGTGCCACGCAGCTTCCGCGCGGCACGCAGTGCGACGAACACCGGGCGGAACTTCTGGCCGAGCGCGATCTTGCGCTTCATGCCCAGCGCACGGAGGACCGGCGGGTGCAGGCGGTAGGCGTAGCGGCTGCCCACCCCGAACTCCGCCTCGATCCCGGCGAGCACGGCCGGATCGAGCGAAAGCCGCGCGACCTCGTACTCGTCCTTGTAGGCCATCAGTTTGTGCAGATTGCGCGCCACCGCTTCGGTGACGACGGTCGAGTCCCCTTCCAGCACCCGGACACGCTCGACGAACTCGGCGTACTCCCGCGCGTAGCGAACGTCTTGGTACTGAACGAGTTCCGGAACGCGGATGTCCAGCAGGCGAGCGAGTTCCGAACCCGGCTCGGCCTGCACGAGAGCGCGGGTACGGAGCACGTCCGCGGACGGGGCAGGGGTCGCGGCGACGGCGGCCGGAGTGACCGCCTCGTGCAGCCCGCCGGGGTCGGCGACAAGCTGCCTGCCACGCCGGAACGCCTGGAGATTGCGCTCTACGGCGACCCCGTTGAGCTCGATCGCGCGTTCCAGGCTGGCCGCGTCCAGCAGGATGGCCCCGGTCTGGTGCGCCGCGCCCAGCTGGAGGATGTTGGCGAACTGGTCGTCGTCGAACAACGTCTCCGCCAGCGCGCGGGCGTCGAGCGCCACGGTACGCGCCGCGTTGTCCGAGATCGCGCCGCGAACGGCGGCGGCGTCGGGGAAGGACACCGTGGTGTCGACGATCATCCGGCCGGTCGGCACCTCGGTCGTGGAGACCACGGCCGTGGTGCGACCGGGATCGGTCACTCCCAGCTGAGCCGGGTCGGCCCCGACCAGGACGTCACAGGCCAGATACAGATCGCATTCACCGGCCGCGAGTTTCGGTGCCTGCGGTGACGGGTCGGCGGTGATCTTCAGATCCGAGACGACGGCGCCGCCCTTCTGCGCGAGCCCGGTCTGATCCAGCGTCCGGACCTGCTTGCCTTCGAGGACGGCGGCGGTGGCGAGGATCTGCGCGACGGTGACCACGCCGGTCCCGCCGACGCCGGTGATCCGTACGGTGAAGTCGGTCCCGGCTGCCCGAGCGGGCTCGGGCAGCTCGGCCGCGGTGATCTCCCCGGCCTGCCGCCGCTGCTTACGACCGCTGGGCACCACGGTCATGAACGACGGGCAATCCCCAGCAAGGCACGAATAGTCCACATTGCACGAAGACTGGTGGATCGCGGTCTTGCGGCCGAACTCGGTGGCGACCGGCTGCACCGACAGGCAGTTCGACTTCTCGCCGCAGTCGCCGCACCCCTCGCAGACACGCTCGTTGATGACGACCTTCGCGGCCGGGGTCTCCAGCTTGCCGCGGCGGCGTTTGCGGCGTTTCTCCGCAGCGCATTCCTGGTCGTGGATGAGCACGGTCACGCCGGGCATGGTGGCCAGTTCCTCTTGCGTACTCAGGATTTCGTCGCGACGGCGGACCTCGACTCCCCCGGGAAGGCGGACACCGCGGAACCGCTTCGGCTCGTCGGCGGTGATGACCACCTTGGCGATACCTTCGACGAGCAGCAGCGACGCGAGGCGTTCCACCGGGAGCCCGCCGACGGCGTCCTGTCCGCCGGTCATCGCGACGGTCGAGTTGTAGAGGATCTTGTAGGTGATGTTCACCCCGGCGGCGACAGCGGCCCGCACGGCGAGGCTGCCGGAATGGGTGAACGTGCCGTCACCGATGTTCTGCACGAAATGCGAGGCATCGACGAACGGCTCCATCCCGAGCCACTGCGCGCCTTCGCCGCCCATCTGCGTCAGGCCGACGACGTCCCCGACCTGCTCCGGCTCCATGAACAAGGCCATGGCGTGACAGCCGATGCCGCCGCCGACCACGGTCCCCTCCGGCACCTTGGTCGAGGAGTTGTGCGGGCAGCCGGAACAGAAGTACGGCGTCCGGGTCAGCAACGGAATCGAGATGCGCTCACGACGTCGCCGCTGCCCCCACGCGGTCACCGACGGGATCTCGTGGTGCGCACCGAGGCGGGTGGCCAGTGCCCTGGCGACGGCGTCCGGGTCGAGTTCGCCGAGTTCGGTGCACAGGGTGCGGCCGTCCGGGCCGGTCTTGCCGTATACGGCGGGCGCCTCGGCGGTGCCGTAGAGCACCTCCTTGATGGCCGCCTCGACGAAGGACCGCTTCTCCTCCACCACGACGATCTCCGCGAGGCCGTCGGCGAACCGCCGCACGATCGATGGGTCGAGGGGATGTATGACGCCGAGTTTGAGAATCCGGATCCCGTGCCGGGACAACGCGTCGGCGTCCAGGCCGAGCAGGCGCAACGCCTGCATCAAGTCCAAATAGGACTTCCCGGCGGTGACGATGCCGACGTGGTCGGCTGGCCCTTCCTGGACGATCCGGTTGATCCCACTGGCGCGAACATAGTCCAGCGCGAGCGGCAGTCGTTCGGTGTAGAGACTGCGTTCGAGCGCCATGAGCGTGGTGCCGAGCAGGCGGGAGCTGGGCTTATGCCGGTAGGCGGGCAGCGTCAGCTCCGGCGGTGTCCACTGTGGCCGGACGCGGGCGGTGCTCGCGGCGTCGGCCACGTTCGCCACCAGTTTCATCGACGACCACAGCCCGCTGGCACGGGACAGCTCGACCGCGTGCAGGCCGAAATCCAACACGTCCTGGGAGTCGGACGGGAAGAACACCGGCATGGACAGGTCGGCCAGCGCGAGTTCCGAGGCACAGGGCACCGAGGACGACTTCGCGTTGGGATCGTCGCCGACCAGCGCGACCGCCCCGCCCGCCGGATCGGTGCCCGCGAGGTTGGCGTGCCGCAAGGCATCCGTCGCCCGGTCGAGGCCGGGTGCCTTGCCGTACCAGATCCCGGTGACCCCGCCGCGTGACGAGCCGACGGACTTCGTGAGCTGGCTGCCCATCACCGCCGTCGCGGCCAGCTCCTCGTTCAGGCCGGGACGGTGCACGACGTTGTGTTTGTCCAGCAGGACGGACCGGCGGCCGAGTTCGAGGTCGTACCCGGCCAGTGGCGAGCCCTCGTAGCCGGAGACGAACACCGCGGGCGACACCCCGGTGGCGCGGTCGTGCCGGGCCCGGTCGAACAGCATCCGGACCAGCGCCTGGACGCCGCTCAGGTAGACCGTGCCGTCTTCCCGCAGATACCGGTCCTCCAACGTGAACTGCTCCACCACGCCTGCCTCCTTCACCCACCGCGGGATTCCGGACAGCAGACCCGACCGTCCGGTTCCCCGCAACAAGCGACCACTTCTCAAGGCTTCACGCGCAAAATATCTTGCTGAAATCTACTACTGGCCGAGATCTGTTGCGTCTGCGTATCATCCTGCTCCATGGCGGACCAGCTCATCGACGAGACCGACCGCGAGATCCTCGAACTGCTGAGGGAGGACGCCCGGCGAACCCTCGGCGACATCGGCGCCCGGGTCACCTTGTCGACCGCGGCGGTCAAACGGCGTATCGACCGTATGCAGGAGAACGGCGTCATCGTCGGGTACACCGTCCAGATCGACCACGCCAAACTCGGCTGGGGCATCGAGGCGTTCACCGAACTGCGCTTCACCGGGACCACGAAGGTCGGGGAGATCGTCCGCACGACCACCCGGATGCCCGAAGCGCAGGCGGTGTTCACCATCGCCGGCGACCCCGACGCGCTCGTCTGGCTCCGGGTGCGGGATATGGGCCATCTGCAGCACACCATCGACGAGATTCGGCGGCACCACCAGGTGACCGGGACGAAAACCCTGATGGTGCTGGACTCGTGGACTCGCGGACAGCAGTGGCCGAAGCCCGACACCGACGGCGGGTGAACCGGAGACGTGGCGCCTACCCGCTGACCGACCGGATCCGCGCATTCGGCCGGCTGCCGTTCGTGACCCACCGCAGGAGCCATTCGGCCGGGCCGTACCGGAACCGGCGCAGCCACCAAGCACTCGCGACCAGTTGCAGCGCGAAGATGAGCAGCGCCAGCCCCGCCGTGCCCAGCGGCGAGAACGAGCCCGCGAGACCGAACCCGATCCCGGTGAAGATCAGCAGCCCGAGCAGCGACTGCCCGAGGTAGTTGGTGAGCGCGATCCGCCCGGCGGGAGCGAGCGCATCACGGATCTTCGCGGTGCGTGGGTGATGCATGAGGCGAAGCAGCGTCGCGATGTAGGCCGCAGTCAGGAACGGAGCGGTGGCGACGCTGACAGCGACGGCGAGAACGTGGCCGTTGCCTCCGCCGAGCGTGTACACCACACCGCCGGCGATCCCCACCGGGAAGCCGATCCACTGGATCCGGCGCAGGACGGGTTCGTCACCGCGGACCCGGGCGAGCAGCTGACGCCGTCCGGCGACCATGCCCAGCAGGAACATCGCGAGCGCGGTCGGCCCCTGCATCGAAACGGCCTGGATCAGCAGGAGCGGCAGGCCGCCGACGTGCTGGCCGATGATCCCGTCCCAGCCGCCGAGCAGTGCCTGGTCGGCCCGCTCGGCGTTGGCCAGCGCCTCGGCTCCGGACGGCAGGAACGCCGACGAGTCCAGGAAGAGCCCGCTGCCCACCATGCTGAGCAGCACCACGCCGTAGACGATCGCGGCGACCCGCAGCGCCGTTCGGTCGCGGACACCACGCATCCAGAAGAGGATCAGGCACACCAGCGCGTAGGTGGTGAGGATGTCGCCGCCGTAGAGGAGCACGATGTGCAGTACGCCCAGTACGAACAGACCGGCGATGCGTCGCAGCATGCGTGGCGAGAAATCCGCTCCAGCGCGGGCGGCCGCGTCCATCTGCAGGGTGAAGCTGTAGCCGAAGAGGAACGAGAAGAGGAGATAGAACTTCATGTCCACGAACACCGACGACAGTCCCCGGACGATGTCGTCGAAAGTGGACGAATACGCCGGGTCGACGACGAGACTGCCCGGAAAGCCGGATGCCATGAAGGTGATGTTGACGATGAAGATCCCGAGCAGCGCGAAGCCGCGTAAAGCGTCGACGTCGTGTACCCGCGCCCTCGCCGTGGCGAGTTGTCCGGTCATGCTTTCCCCCTGATTCACCGCGATCACTCCGATAGTGTCCCTAGGATACTATCCCATGGACACTATATGGATGGTTACCTGTCATGACCGACCGCGACGTGCCCGCCGACCTGGGACGGCTCTGGCGGATCCCGGCGCCCGCCCGCCTCGGGCGGCCGGCTGAACTGGACCTGGACCGGGTCGTGCGCGCCGCCGTCGACCTGGCCGACCGGGACGGGCTGGAGGGCGTGACCCTGCAGAAGGTCGCGCAAGCGCTGGGCTTCACGAAAATGTCCCTCTACCGGCACGTCGGCTCCAAGGACGAGCTGTTCGAGCTGATGGCCGATCACGCCAACGGCCCGGCCCCGGACCTCGGCGACGAGGGCGGCTGGCGTGACGGCGTCCGGCGCTGGGCGGGCGCCATCCGCGCCAGGTACACCGAACACCCGTGGCTGGTCGACATGCCGATCTCCGGCCCCCCACGCGGGCCGAACGCCATCAGCTGGATGGACGCCATGCTGCGAGTCCTGCGGAACAGCGGCCTCGACCTCGGTACGCAGGTCGGCGTGCTGACCGTCGTCAGCGGCTATGTCGGTCACGCGATGGCACTGACCCGGCAGATGGCGCGCGGGCGCGAAGGCACCGGGCTCAGCCAGGTGGATGTCGAGCAGGACTACGGCCGGACGCTCGCGGCCCTGGTCGATCCGGAGCGCTTCCCTTACGCGGCAAAGCTCTTTGGCGGCGACGTCTTCGAGCCGGAGGCCGGGACCGATGACTTCTCGTTCGGCCTGGAGCTGGTCCTCGATGGGGTCGCCGCGGCCATCGATGCCGTGGGCTAGGTGTGCTCGTCCACGGTTACGGTCAGCGGCGCGGGCAGACGGCGGCGTCGACCACCTTGACGACGTTGTCGGACGCCTCCGGTGCGTAGACGACCTCGTTGACCGAAACGTTCACCGCGCGCCCGTCCGCGGTGACGCCGCCCCGCGTGCGAAAGCCGGGAATGCTGCCGCCGTGTCCCCAGACGTCTGTGCCGCATGAGGTGAGGTAGCGGATGAGCCCCAGGCCGTAGCCGCCGGGGTGCGCCGCGGACGGTACGGTGCGCTTCATCTCGGCGAGCTGCGCCGGCGGCAGGAGACGGCCTCCGAGGAGCGCTATGAAGAACCGGTTCAGGTCCTCCCCCGTGCCCACCATCGCCCCGGCCGCCCCGGCGTACGACGGATTCTGGACGGTGAAGTCGACGCGCTCGCCCGAACCGGCGTCGTAACCGCGGGGATGCGGGCCCCTGATGCCGGTTTCGTAGGGCCGCGGGTAGTAGGTCGCCGTGAGCCCGAGCGGGCGGAGGATCCGGCGGTCGATCTCCGTCGCGACCGGGCGCCCCGCAAGCTTCCGGACGAGTTCGCCCACCACCAGATAATTCGTGTTGGAGTAGGCCCAGCTCGTGCCCGGTTCGAAATCGGGGTCGAGGGCCATCGCGGTCTTCAGCAGTTCGGCCGTCCCGTACTCGCGCCAGCGAATTTCGTCCGGATCGATGACAGGCAGGTAGTCCGCCAGCCCGCTGGTGTGCTGAAGCAGCTGACGGACCGAAATCCGGGAACCGTTGGGCACCACGCCGGGCAGGTAACGCTCGATCGGCGCGTCCAGTACGACCTTCTTCTCGGCCACCAGTTGCAGCACCACGGTCGCGACGAACACTTTGGTGTTGCTGCCGATGCGGACCCGGGCCTGATGCGGGAACGGCTTCCCGGTTCGCAGATCCCCTGCGCCGCGGGCGATCTCGCGGGTGCGACCCCGTTCGGTGACCACCGCCTGCGCTCCCGGCGGGCCACCCTCGGCGACCAGTTCTTCCAACGCTCGCTCGATCCGGTACTTGTCCCCCGGGTCGGCCGCGGCGACAGGGGCGGACAACGCGATTCCGGTGATGGCCAGTGCTCCGGCGAGGGAACATCGTAAAAGGCGCGCGCGCAAGGGAAACCTCCAGGCTTTGACGGCTCTGACTCTGACTCCGACTCCGACTCCGACTCCGACTCCGACTCCGACTCCGACTCCGACTCGGCGATGATGGCAGCGCGTCCTCTCAGCGCACGTCAGCCTGCGGAATGAACCGAGGGCACCCCTGCGAGTTACGCCGACCCGGGCTCCACGGTCAGGGCCTGCCGCCCGAGCCCGCGCACGTAGTCCGTCGGTGAGCGGGCCGCCTCGGTGAGACGAGGGGTCAAGGGTCGCTCGCTGCCCATCGTCCATGAAGGAATTGGGACTTTGAGTGTCCCAATTCCTTCATGGACAAGCCCGGGATGACGTCCTTTGCTCTCTAGGTGGGCTTTCTCTTGAGGCTGGGTGGCGCGGCGCCGCACTCGCGTGCTCAGAGGCGAAACTCCCGAGTTACGTCTCTAAGCACGCAAGTTACGTCTTCAAGCACGCGAGTCGCGCCTTCGCCCTGGCCCTCAACCCCGCGAACAGGCTGGTCACAGCGAGCCCGGGCACTACGCCACATTCGACCTACCCGTCAATATCCCGAATCGCCACTCACGACCCGCTGCACCGACGGCGGCCTTTCCGTGCCGGGCGGGGGTGAGTACCTGGTGCGGGGGTCGTGAGTGTTTTGGGTCGTTCTAGCGACCCAAAACACTCACGACCCCTTTCCTCTCGGTAGTCGCGGTTGCGTCCCCGAATCACTCTCCAGTGGTAAATGGGGTTTGTCGTGGTTGCCTAAAATTACGAACACATGTTCGACCAGGTTTTGGTATTGTTGAGGGGTGTCCGAGACCCCCGTTCTTCCCGAGTTGCCGCAGGAGTTGTGGCGTGCCGGGAAACAGGAGCTCGCTCACGGTGTGACACACCTGTTGCAGGTGATGCGCATGGCGGCCGCCGGGTTGGGAAACTATGTGGCGGAGATCGAGTCTCGCGGCGCTGATGACTTGTATGGGTATGGGACTGTAGCGTTGTGGTTCGCGGATGTCGCGAGGATTTCCCGGGGAGACGCTCGAGCGTTTGTGAAGCGGGCGTTGGCGTTGAACCCGACTCGTGGCGTGGACGGTACGGAGGTTCCGGCGTCCGCCCCGGCGACCGCCGCCGCGGCCGCGGAGGGCGCGGTCGGGGAGCAGCACATCGACGTGATCCTGGAGATCCTGCGGAGGATCCCGCCTGAGGTGCCGCAGGTGAAGCGGGAGGGTGCGGAGAAGATCCTCGCCGACCTCGCGCGTTCCGGTGGCCCGAAGGAGATCGCGGAGGCTGGTACGGATCTGCTCGCGCGCCTGGACCCCGACGGCAAAGAACCCAAAGACCCCGAACCCGCCGAACCGCGCCGCGCAATGTTCATCGAGCGCCGCAAGGACGGGTTCTGGAAGGTTTCCGGCCTGCTGGACGAGGAAACCGGTGCCCGGACCGCGGCCGCGCTCGACGCCTACGCCACGCGGCGTCCCGTGGACGAGTTCGGCCAGGCTGATCACCGGACCCTGCCGCAACGCCGAGGTGACGCGTGGGCTGAACTTCTTGACCTCGCGATCGCCTGCCCAGACCAACCCGGAACGAGTGGTTACCGCACGATGGTGCAGGTGACCGTCGGTCTCGACGTGCTGAAGTCCGGGGTCGGGAAAGCGTGTCTGGATTTTGTCGGGGAGCTCACCGCCCGCGAAGCACGGATGATGGCCTGTGACTGTGTGATGGTGCCGGTGGTGCTCAGCGCGGCCGGTGAACCCCTGGACGTGGGGCGGCTCCGACGGTTCGTGACCCCGGGGCAGCGGCGGGCGTTGAACGTGCGGGATCGGGGTTGTAGCTTCCCGGGGTGTCACCGGCTCCCGAAACACTGCCACGCCCACCACGTCCGCCACTGGGCCGACGGCGGACGCACCGATCTCCGGAACCTGGTGCTGCTGTGTCACTTTCATCACCGGCTGATCCACCACGGTGACTGGGACGTCCAGATCGCGTTCGACGGACTACCGGAATTCATACCACCCCAGTATCTGGACCCACTACGAACTCCCCGACGCAACATCCTCCACCGCGCCATCACCTGACCCGCACAGCACCCGAGGAGCCCGCCACCGAACCGGCGACGGGCTCCTCGACCTGCCCGCGGACACCCTCGCGGGGCTTCAGGGACATGAGCGGAGTGGGAGGTAAGGCAAAGCTCGCACGGGTCCATCCGCACGCGAGTTCTCCCGGCCGACACGGACAACACTCGACTTTCGGCCCAACGAACCTATTTGCCGCTCACGACTCACTCGGGGCCTGCTCACTTTGCTCTTCTGGCCGTCGGGAGCGGCGAAGCACGATGATCAGCAGACCAGCGAGCAGGACGAGACCGAGCCCACCGAACACCCACGGTTGCCAGACCACTCCGACACTCCCATAGAGAATGGCGACGTCGCCCTCGCCCGGGTCCCCGGTGATGTCGCGCGGGGCGTAGATCACGTCGTCCGGATCGAGAATGTCGTTGCCTTGGACGAATTCGTCCAAGCTGCCGTACGAAACGCCTTTGCGGTCGATCACGCGGTCGGGGGAGAGAAAAAGCGTGATCAGTTCGAGCTTTCCGTCGGAGTGCTTGACCAGGATGGCCCGGCCGATGACCTTGTCGGTGCTCGCACCCAAACGCCGTAGTTCGCTGGTGACGGGCAGGGTGATGTCACATCCGGTCCTGAAGAGGGTTGTGCGGGGGAAGCCGCCGCTGTCCGGTCCGGTGCAGGGAAAGGGGGTCAGCAGCCTCGACTTCAGCTGGTCGATCGAGTACCTGGAGGCGAGGTTGGCCATCCGGTCTTCACCCGAACCGCCACCGCTGGGAAACCGATCGTTTTCGACGTCGGTCGAACGCACGTACTCGCTGAGCAAATTGGGTTTGGGTACCGGCTCTTCGACAGTGCTGCACGCCGAAGCGGCAAGGGCGAGCCAGACGGCCGCGAAGGCTCCAATGCGCATGCGGCGAGCGTAGGTTTTCCGGCCGGGACCGGTCCCGTGACTACGCCGAGGTCCGGCTCGCCGCGACAGCGGCGGCCATCAACGCGACCGCGAACAGCATGTAGGAAGCGAACAGTCCGCCGCCTGCCGAACTCAAGGTGCCACCGATGGCGCGGCCCACGAGTTGTCCGACGCATTCGGCCGTGATGACCGCGGTGGCCAGTTCCGCGGCGGTGAAGCCACTCGCGCCCGCGGTGGTCGCCCGGATGTACAGGCCGGGGTAAGCGAGTCCGACGCCGATCCCGCCGACAGCCCAAGCGACGACTACCACGCCGAAGGATCCGCCGGTGGCGAGTTCGATCGCCAACACGGCCGTGCCGAGGGCTGTCAGGCTCAGCCCGGCCGTGGGGAACTTCCGCGCCGACGCGAAATGAGCGGCCACCAGGCTGGTCACCGCCCAGCCGAGCGGAGCCGCGCTCAGTACGACCGCCGCCTGCCCGAGACTCATCCCGAACCCGCTCGTCAACAGCACGGTGATCAGGCTGTCCGCGCCGAAATAGCCGACCGCGAACAACACCATCGCGCCGAGGGCGGCGGGCGTCCCCGGCCGCAGGCGGGCGGTTCCCGCGGGCAGGATCGCGATCATCCCCACCGCGGTGATCGCCGCCCCGAGGATCGCGAGCGGCCACCAGCCCGCGCTCAGCACGACACCCGCCGCACCCAGCGGGACCAGCAACGTCCGTCCCAGCGGCGGTGGCGCAGCCTCGGCCGGTGGATCGTCGCGGACGGCGCGCACGACCAGCAACCGTCCGAAAAGGACGAACGGAACCGGCACCAGCAGCGTCCAGCGCCAGCCTACGAGGTGCTCCAAGCCGAGTGTCGCGGCCGGGCCGACCAAAGCGGGCAGGATCCACATCGCCGACGACGCCGCGACGACCCGGACGCGCAGGCGGTCGTCGAGATGCCGGATCGCGGAACTGATGCCGAACACCGCGAGAAGCCCACTGGCCGACCCGCTGGAGAACTGCCCCAGCGCGAACATCCACGCCGCCTGTGCGGTGGCCGACAGGACGAGCCCGCCGAGGTAGGCGAGCATCCCGACGGCCAGGGTGCCGCGTGTGCCCAGCCGCCGCAGCACCCGGCTTGCCAGCGGGAGGGCGACGAACAACCCCAGGGACGAGCCGGCGATCAGGAGTCCGAGCGCGCTCCTCGCGTCCAGGTCGACGGCGACGACCGGCAGCAGCGTGGAACCCACGAAACCGGTGACGGCCGCCGCGAACTCGAGCGCGACGATCCCGGCCGCGAGGGACAGCGAACCCGCTCGCCGGGTTTCGCTCACGTATAGAGCTCTTGGTCGTACAGGTTGATCTGCACCCAGACCCCGTCGGGATCCCGGACGCGCAGCGAGTGCCCGAAGCCCTCATCGGTCACGGGTCCGGGCTCGAATCCGGCCGCTCGCAGGCGTTCCGCGACGTCTTCCAGCGGTTCGCCTGCCTCGAAAGCCAGCTCGCAGCGGCCCGCGTCCTCGGCGGACCCGCGGTGAAGGGCCAGCAGGCCGCCCTCGGCGGGCATTTCGATCCAGCCACCGGGCCGCGAGACCGGTCCGACCGGCAGGCCGAGCGCCTCGTAGAACCGTGTCATCGCCGCGACATCCGAGCTGTAGCGGATCGGCATCACTCGCATCACGAAGGCTCCTCACCGGTGGTGTCGCCCTGTCGCAGGTGGTCCTCCAGGACGCGCTCGACGAACGCGGAAAGCGACTCGTCCGCGTCGACGGACGCGTGCTTCACCCGCCTGATGAGGTCATTCGGCAGGTAGACGCTGAATTGCCGCTTGGCGTCCGGGCTCATGTGAGTATGCTAGCAAATGAACATGCCCGCGTATGAGTAGTTGCGAGGACAGCGGGTATGTGGCGGAGATCGGCACCCCGCGGCGGCGGGACCGGCCCGAAGGCCGGTCACGCCACGGCTCAGTTCAGCTTGCGGGTGTCGACGGGCAGGCCGCCACCGGCGTAGACGTCCTCGGCGAGCTTGGCCAGGGCGGTGAGGGCGACGTTCTGGCTCCACGGCCCGTAGGAGACCCGAGAGACACCGAGTTCCTGTGCGGCGGCCAGCGGGATCGACCCTGGGATGCCGATCAGGTTGACTTTGCGCTCGCCCAGCGCCTCGACCAGCTTGCCGACCTGGGCTTCGTCGAGCTTTCCGGGGACGAAGAAGTTCGACGCGCCCGCGTCCAGGTACGCGCGGCCGCGGGTGATCGCCTCGGCCAGCACCTCTTCGGGATCGCGGCCGCCCGCCTTGACGAAGGCGTCGGTGCGGGCGTTGACCACGAAGTCGACACCGGCGGACTGCGCCGCGGCAACAGCGGCCTCGACGGCCTTCACCGACTCGCTCAGCGGCTTCATCTGGTCTTCGAGGTTACAGCCGACAGCGCCGGCCTCGATCGCCAAGGCGATCGTGCCGCCCGGGTCGCCGTAACCCGCTTCCAGATCGGCGGTGACCGGCAGATCACCCGCCGTCCGCACGATGAGGGCGACCTCGGCGATCATCAGGTCGCGCGGGATCTTTTCGCCGTCGGGATAGCCCCGTGCGGCGGCGATGCCGTGACTCGGGGTGGCGAGCGCCTGGGTGCCGGGGGTCTCGGCGACGACCTTCGCGGTGATCGCGTCCCAGACGTTGACGACGAGCAGCAACTCGGGGGCGGCGTGCAGCTCCTGCAGCCGGACGGCCTTTTCAGCGGTGGAAACCATGCCCACAATGTATCGAGCCGTCGTCCGACCTCGACCAGGCCGTCGTTGACCGGTCCGGCGGCGTTGATCAGGTACCAGTCCGCGGCGATCCGGGTCCGTTGCGGCCCAGCGGAATCACCCGGTGTGCGACGATTCTTGTAGGTCCGTTCCCGGGCCCACGCCGTACAGAATCCTTGCTGGTGCATGGCTTCGCGGCCGCAGGCGCGACCGGGTCCGCCGCCGGTAAGGGAATTGCTGTCAGGATCAGGTTGTCCGCCCTCAGGGTCCGGCCGTGCGCCGGAGCTGGAGTGCTTTCCTGGTCCGGGTTTCGTCACCGCGCGGTCAACGGACACCACGGTCAGATCACAGGACGGGATTCTTGTTACGCCCCGCGGCCCGGCCGCGATGTACGGATGTCACTTTCGAGTGGAGGCCTCGTGGAGCTAACAATCAACGCCGGTGGCGACGAACAAGCGCTGAAAGAGTTCTATAGCTGGCTTCGTGACGACGTCGACGTGGCCCGGTCCGCGACGATCAGCACCGCGGGCTCACGGGAATCGGGGCAGATGGGGGCCTTCGAGGTGATCTGCATGTCCATCGGTTCATTGACCGGGCTGGCCAACCTCGGCCTCGCGTGGGGCAATTTCCTGCGCACCCGCAAGAAAACACCCTCCTTCACCATCACGATCGAGGGTGAGCTGTCCGCTGGACAACGCGCCATGCTCCGGAACCTGGACCTGCCGCTGGGACGGCCGGAGGGTGAGGAGTGACTTCACCCCGGGTGACTCTTCCCGACCCGCGGAAGTCGCGAGCCGTGCTGGTCGGGGTCTCGGACTACACCACGCTCGAACGACTTCCTGGGGTTGAGAACAACATCTCGACCTTGCGTGAGGCGATGACCGACCCCGAGCTGTGGGGCCTGCCGGAGGAACATTGCGTCGCGCTGCTGAATCCGTCATCTCCTGACGAAGTACTGGACGCCGTGCACCGGGCGGCATCGGAAGCGACCGACGCGCTGCTGTTCTACTACGCGGGCCATGGTCTGCTCGACAACCGTTTCGAGCTCTATCTGGCGTTGCCCGGTTCCGACAACGAGCGGCTTTACCGCGCCGTCCGGTACGACGACATCCGGCGTGAAGTCGTCGGTACCGCGTTGTCCTGTTACGGCAAAGTGGTGCTGTTGGACTGTTGCTACAGCGGCCGTGCGCTCCAAGGCGGGATGGGTGGCTCGGTCGACGATCTGGCCGACCAGGCGCGAGTGGACGGCACCTACCTCATGACCGCGACGGCCGAGACCCGCAAGGCGCTGGCGCCGCCGGGGGAGCGCTACACCGCGTTCACCGGCGCGCTCGTCGACAAGCTGACGCGCGGCCTGCCCGACGGGCCCGCCCTCCTCGACATGGAGACGTTGTTCCATCACGTGAAGGCGGATCTGCAGGCGAGGCACTTTCCCGTTCCGCAGCAACGCAGCCGCAACGACGGCAAGGCGATCGCGTTGGTGCGCAACCGATGGAGTGCCGGGCAGCGCGCGGTGGAGCGGCCGACGGCCGTCGCGTGGGTGCTGCCCCGGCCACCGGCCGGGTTCGAAGCCTTCCTTCGGCGCCGTCCCGGCGATGTGTACGCCGAAGTGCAGACGTTACGGGCGCACCAGCAGCACGACGTCGCCGACCAGATCCTCGCCGCTTGTGCGGCGTTGCGGCCGGATCAGGAGGTCGCGGCGATCATCGAAGTCCTCCGGCGGCTGGGCGCCACCGCGGAGCTGCGGAACGTGTGGACGGCCGCCGCGCGACGTCCACCGGAAGAAGTGCTGCGGATCTTCGACGCGCTGATCGACACCGATCTGCCACTGGACGCGGGTGAACTTTTGCGCGCCGTCGGCGCGGGCCCGGTCGGCGACGCGGCGACACTGGCATATCTGCTCCAAGAGGGAAGCCGTGCCGGCGCACTCGTCGTCCTTCTCGACTCGGCGTTGGATGCCGCGCAGGCGCGGTCGTCGCTGATCGATCTGATCAACGCCTTATGGGTGGCGGGACTACGCGAAGAGGTCGACAGCCTGATCGCGCGCACCGCGACCAGGCTGCCCACGCCCGCGGTACTCGCGCTGGCCGACGAACTGCGGTCCGTCGGCCGGGAGGAGGCGGCGTTCGGTCTCTACGCGGCTTCGGCCGAGGGGATGGCGTCGCGTCCGCCGGACGTCGTGGCGCAACTCTGTCACGCGATGGCCGAGGCAGGGCGCGCCGAGGACAGCGCCAAGGTGGCGCAGGCCGCGATCGACGGCGCCGACGGGGTCGGTGAGCTGCTTGAAGCCGCACTCGCTTTCTGGGACACCGGACAGGAACAACACACCGAACGGGTGCTGATCCGGGCGGCGCAGGTGCTGCCGAACGCGGGTGTCATCGGTCTCGTCGCCGAGTTGCGAGCTCGCGATCACGAGCCGGAGGCGCACCGGTTTTGCCTGCGTGCCATGGTGAATCGTCCTGCTCAGTCCATCCGGGAAATCATCGCCGAGCTTCGCGAGGAGGGCTGGCCGGTCCTGGCGAAGCAACTGCTGGAGGAGACGACCGCCCAGGTGCCGGTCACGACGGTCGCCGAACTACTCGGTTCGTGCGACGCCGCGGACCGGCAACGGGTACTGAGCGTGGCAGGCGAACGTGAGCAGGCCGATGTGGCGGAGTTGTTGAAGAGACTCGTTTCCACGCGACCGGGTCTCGCGCGGGAGTTCGCCGACCGGATCACGGCGAAGGCCGAGACCAGGACCGAATTGGTCCCGGTGATCATCGAGGGCCTCGATTTCGGGTCCAAGGAACAAATTCTCACGAGCATCGTCCACACCGGAGACGGTCCGGCTCTTTTGACCTTGCTGTCGGCCCTGCCCGCCGAAGACGCGAAGCACCTGATGTACCTCATCGTCCTGGCGGGACCCGAGAAGTTCGGGGCGGTGAGCCGTCGCCGGCCGTCGGAGCACGGTGATCAGGTGCTCCGCCATCTGCTGGACCAACCCGTGTCACGGCTCGCGATGCTGGTCACGAAATTGCGGGAAGCCGACGAAAAGTACTACGTCGACGCTTTGCTGAGCAACGCGGCCGAACGGAATATGCCCGCCGTCGCCCGAAACCTCGCCTTCCTTTTCGGCGCGGGTGAGGAGGTCGTCGGGAAACTCCTGTTGCGCAAGGTGATGGCCGGCCGGTCCAGTGCCGCGCTCACGAGTCTCGTGGAAGCCTTCCGAAACCAGAACCAGCCTGCGATCCTCGAAGCTGCGGCGGAGTGGGTGAAGGAACACTACGAGGAGGTCGGGGCGACGGACGGCATCCTCCGCCGGATCGGTCTCCGCGAGTACACGAGCCGTCGTTCCTTTCTGAACAGGCGAACCACGGACTGACGTCACCGGTCGGGAGGGGCCGTGACGTCGATGCGCACGGAGTCGTTGTCCTTGACGATGAACACTTTCGACTTCCCGTGCTCCCACTGCCGGGAGACGAGGACGAAGCGGTTGTTGCTGTAGACGAGAAGACGCAGGCCGTCGTAGCGATAGTGGAAGTCCTGTTCGGGTGACGCGTCATAGCCAAGGCTGATGCCGGTGCCACTGATATCGAGTTTACGCGTGCTGTGCAGCCGGATTTCCGGTCGTGTCAGCAGTGCTTGCGCGTCGTTGACGGCGATGGTCCGGCCGACGTGTTCGGCATACCTCTCCACGGTGAGCAGAAGCCCGATGAGGCTGAGGCCGAGCAAGGTGACAGAGAGAAGATGGCTTCCGGATTCGCGGCCGGCGCGGGATCGTGCGAGGTGGGTGACGTAGCCCAGAGTGCCCGCGCCGGCGAAGATCGCGAGTGGCGGCAAAGCGGCCTCGGGCCATTCCGGCGTGACGTCGACGAGCACTCCCAGTACGCCGACGAGGAGCAGCACGCCTCCGACCGGTCTCGCCGTTCGGAGGGCACGCTCGGCAAAGCGGCCCCGGGAACGGGCGAGGCGTGGCGCGATCGCGTAAAAGACGATCGTGCCGAGCAGAAAGACCAGCAGGGGCCGGACAAGGGAGTTCAGGCTTCGCTGCAGGTAGTCGCTCGGAGCGAGTCCCAGCAGGGTGACATCCAGCCCGAAGTAGTCCGCCGTGGCGTTGGCGCGGATCCAGCCGATCCGGTACAGGAGTGCGACCAGGATCGTCGTCTGGGAGACGATCGCCACGATGATCGGCCAGGCCTTCGCCTTGGTTTCGGCGGTTTTCGGCCGACCCGCGTTCCTGAGCCCGGCGACGCGAAGACGCTTCGTCATCAGTGACACCACCAGTGTTCAGTGACGGAGTATCCGCACGGCGCCTGACTCGGCGCGGCCTTGGGCGAGGTCGTCGGCGCGGGCTCGTCACTCTCGACGGGAACAGGGACGAACCGGTCAGCGCCCGGCTTGCCGGCTTGGGACGGCTTGGTGGCGGCCGGCGTCGGTGTCTTGTGACCGCCGGAATCAATGGTCGCGGGTGCGATCCGCGCCGGAATGGGTGGTGGCGAAGGCGTCGGCGACGGTTTCGGCGACTGTTCCGGCACGGCAGGGGACGCGGGCGGTGGCGGCCGATGGTCCGGTCGTGGGGGCGGTTCCGGGGTGCCGCAGGCGGAGAGAAGCGCGATCCCCAGGGACACGAGGACAAGAAGCAGTCGGTTCAACACCTGCTTCAGGAGCAGACCTCGGCCGCCTGGATACGAAGATCGGTCCCGTTCACCGGGACGAGTGACCAAGACGCGGGCTTCAAGCGCCGCTCCCCAGCCATCGCAGCGTTTCCAGCGCCACCGCCACAGCGACGGCGTTCTCCGCCAACGGCCGCGGAAGCAGCTCATCGGCCCTCGCCAACCGGCGGACGACGGTGTTCCGGTGCGTGTAAAGCCGTTCCGCGGTCCGCGTCGTGTTGCCCAGTTCGTGCACGTAGGTCCGGACGGTCTCGCGTGTGTCGGCGTCGGCGGTCCGGAGTTGCCCGAGTGTGTCGGCGAGGAATTCGTCGGCCTGCGCCGGATCGACGGTGAGCAACGCGAGCAGCTGGATGTCTTGGTAGCGCGCGATTTGCTGCGGTGACGTGAGCCGGGCGAGCATCCGCTGGGTGGCGGCGGCGTCGAGGTGGCTGCGGCGGAAGCCGTCGATGCCGCTGCCGGGCCGTCCCAGCGCCACCCGGACGTCGGGGTGCGGTGCCAGTTCTCCGGCGAGCAGGTCCGCGCGGGGCGAGGTCCGGCCGGGCAGCCAGACCCACAGGGCGGCGGCGCTGGCGACGACGGTCAGCCGGTGCGAGGCGTCGCTGGCCCGCATGAGCGTTTCGGCGGCGGTTTCGAGCTGCTGGGACGACGGCGTGGCCGACCCGCTCCAGACGATCGCGGCCGTATGCGGTCCGGCGAGCGGGTAGCCGAGCTGGGCTTCGGCCCGCGAGCGGCTGATCGGGGCGCCCTCCAGGAGCAGCGTGACCGTGGCGCGTCGTTCGGCGTGGGCGCCGCGGGTCAGTTCGGTGCGTTCGGCGGCCATCCGTTCGGACACCGCCGCCACCGTGTCCTCGATGAACGTGGTGATGGACAGCGACGAGACGTCCAGCAGTTCGCGGAGCAGGACGGGGTCTGACGTGAGGTCGAAGCAAATCTCGATCCACCGGCGCCAAGCGACCCCTTGAGCCCGCCGGTACGCGTCGAGGCCGCCGGAGTCGAAGCCCCGGCGCACCATGTCACGGGCGCCGTCGAGCACTTCCTGGTTCAGGTTGGCGGAGACCCGCCTGCCCGGATGCTGTACGTTCGCGGCCGCCCAGTGCAGCAGGTTCGCCAGGTTCGCGCGTTTGGTCCCCTCGGTGAGCACGGGGTCGTCGGCGACCGCGCGCATACTGCCCCCGCCGAGCGAGGCCGCGTGCAGCTCCTCGATCCATTCGGCACGCGGATGGAGGACGATCTCCGCCCCGCGCCGGAAGAGCTTCCGCGCCTCGGGGGACAGCGCAGGCCACGGCGCTGCGGCACTTTGCACCATCGATCCATGATGATGGTGCGGATAGTGCTAGCGCAAGGCCGCGGCGCACCCGCATCGTGGAGGGAACCGAGACGAGTCTGGAGTACCGCATGACGACGAGCACCCCCGTCGAGCACCTCGACGTGGTCATCATCGGTGCCGGGATTTCCGGGATCGGGGCCGCGCGCTACCTGAAGACCGAGGTCCCCGGCAAGAATTTCGCCATCCTGGAGGCCCGCGGGGCCTCGGGTGGCACCTGGGACCTGTTCCGTTACCCCGGTATCCGATCGGACTCCGACCTCCACACCTTCGGCTACGAGTTCAAGCCGTGGCGCGACAAGCAGTCCATCGCCGACGCGCCGCGGATCCTGTCGTACCTGCGTGAGACGGTCACCGAGAACGGCCTCGAACCCAGCATCCGCTATCACCACAAGCTGCTCTCGGCGGCTTGGTCGAGCGAAGAGTCCCACTGGCTGCTCGAGATCGAGCGCACCGACACCGGCGAGCGCATCCGGCTGAGCGCGGGCTGGCTGTTCAACGCGGGCGGCTACTACCGCTACGACGAGGGCTTCACGCCGGACTTCGAGGGCCGCGACCGGTTCACCGGCACGATCGTCCACCCGCAGCACTGGCCGGAGGACCTCGACTACGACGGCAAGCGCGTCCTCGTGATCGGCAGCGGCGCCACCGCGGTCACCCTGATCCCGGCGATGGCGGGCACCGCCGCACACGTGACCATGCTTCAGCGCACCCCGACCTACGTCATGCCGGTGCCGCGTGAGGACAAGATCGCCAACGTCCTGCGCAAGCTCCTCGGCGACGAGCGGGCCTACGCGCTCACCCGCCGCAAGAACATCCGCAAAGGCCTCGCGGTCTGGCAGTTCTGCCAGAAGTTCCCGAAGACCGCCCGCTCGCTCATCCGGTACGTCAACAAGAAGCAGCTGCCGAAGGACTATCCGGTCGACGAGCACTTCAACCCGCCGTACGACCCGTGGGACCAGCGGCTGTGCGCCGTACCCGGCGGTGACCTGTTCGCCGCCATCCGCGAGGGTGATGCCGACGTCGTCACCGACAAGGTCGCGACCTTCACCGAGAAGGGTGTCCTGCTGGAGTCCGGGCGGGAGCTGGAAGCGGATATCATCGTCACCGCCACCGGGCTGAACCTCCAGGTGTTCGGCGGGGCGACCCTCAGCGTCGACGGCAAACCGGTGATCCTGCCGGAAACCGTCGCGTACAAGGGAATGATGCTCTCGGACGTGCCGAACGCCGCGTTCGCGATCGGCTACACGAACTCGTCGTGGACGCTCAAGATCGGCCTCCTGTGCGAGCACTTCTGCCGCCTGCTCAAGCATATGGATTCCCGCGGTTACGATGTCTGCCGCCCCGTCCTCGCCGATCCGGACATGCCGACGAAGCCGTTCTTGGACTTCGCCGCCGGATACGTCCAGCGTGCCCTCGGCCAGCTTCCGCGCCAGGGCGACCGCATGCCGTGGCTGACCTCGATGAGCTACCACTCCGACCTCAAGCTGCTGCGTGCCGACGACATCACCGATCCCGAGCTGCACTTCTCCCGCGCGAAGGTCCGGGAAGCGGTGAGCTCATGACCGACAGCTTCGCCGAGCTCACCTTCGGCCTGGCCCGCTAGAGATCAGGGCGGGCGATGCTCTGGTGCCCGAACAACCCGAGCAGCCAGGTGTAGCGGAGGGCTTCGCGTGCTTGGCCGTAGGCGTCTTCGGTGCCGCTCCAGATGGCCTGGGTGATCAGTTCGATCGTGGCGGCGACGACCGTGCGCGCGGTGAACGGCGGCGGTGACGGCAGCGCGGGATCGGTGGCACGAACCCAGTTCGCCGTCCGGTCGAAGACGGCTTCCCCGGCACGCAAGGTTTTCTCCCGCGCTTCGAGCCCGGCGTCGCCGAGCGCGTAGATCTCCAGCAGCGCCGCGCGGACGGCCGCGGGGCGGCGATGGACGTAGTCGACGAGGAAGTCGCAGCAAGCCGCGATCGCGTCCAGCGGAGTCGCGGCTTCGGCGGCCACGGCGACACCCTGCGCGATGAACTCCGTGGTGATCTCGCGATAGGCGGCGAGGAACGCGTCCTGCTTGTCGGTGAACTGCTCGTAGAACGAGGTTCGTGACACACCTGCGGTGGCGGTGATGTGGCCGACGGTGGTGGCGACATACCCACGCCTGCCCGCGTTTTCCAGCACGGCATCGATCAGCCGGGCGCGCTGGGTGTCGGCGACCTCGTCGCGGCTGAGATTATGCGGCCCCTTCGGCAGTTTGCGGCGCGCCGGGCGCGCCGGGCGGGCGGTGCGGTCGGGCTCGGTCACCGCGCCACGGTACCGGTCCGACTGGTGCAGACCAATGGTCCGTGAAGGCCTCCTTCCCCACCTTGAATCCAGGCTGCGCGCGCAGCGCGTCCGTTGAGGGCGGCGGCGGGGGCATGGATGGAGTAGGAAAGGAGGCCTTCAAAGACCGAACGGTCAGCCGGCCGGCACCTCCGGGGCAAGTGAGTTGCCGGGTGCGATCTTCCCGCAGGTGGACGGCGCCTGCTTGCCGGCGAACCGGTCGTTGAGCCACAGGATCGCCTGCGGTGCCCAGGCGACGGCCGCCCCGACATGGCTCAGTGTGTTGTACTGGTCGTACTTGATCGACTTGTTGCCGGTGTCGCAGTACTGCCGCGCGAGCGAGCGCACGTCACCCGCGACCATCACGCCGTCGCCGGTCCCGATCCCCGGCGGGTTGCCGAAAGTACCTTCCACGACACCGTTGTTGCCCTGCGCGATGAAGGCGGGGACGGTGGGCGTCGGCGCGGAGCCGAGGTTGACCTTGTTCACGGCGTCGACGTACGGCAGCACCGTGTTCGGGTTCGCGTATTCCGGTTTCACGAACTTTTCCCACGTCAGTCCGGGATAACGGCCGAGCGCGTCGGCGATCGACGCGTTCTCCATCTCCGCGAGTACCTTTAAACCATAGGAATTCGCGTACGGCTTGAGATCGATGTCGAAGGAGCGCGAGACCCCGATGAGCGCCATCGGAATGACACCCGTCCAGGCGGCACTTCCGTTGACGTACTTCAGATTGTGCGACGGCTTGACGAGCACTCCACCTTCGGTGAAACCGACGAGATTCTTGTTGACCTCGGGTGCGTACGCCGGCGCGAGCGCGGCAGCCCAGCCGGTCGCGATGGCACCACCCGAATAGCCGAGGAGGCCGAACCGGGTCTTGTCGTTCATTCCCGTTTCCGGCGCCCGCGTCGCGGCGCGGATCGAGTCCAGGGTGTTCGTCCCGTATTCCGGCCCGGCCGCGAAGTTCGCGTCCTGGCCTTCGGTGTCGGAAATGACGACGTTGTAGCCCTGCAACAGCGAAGGCGCGATGAGAAGCGATTCCGCGTTCGCGATCAGGCCGCCGAGCGAGACGTCACCGGCGATCGCCCGCGACGGGCCGTGCTCGGGGTTGAGCGAGTCATAGAACGACTGGTACGAAACGGCTTTGGTGCTGTCGCCGGTGAGGCTGCGCAACACGGAAGTGACATTGGCCGACGGTTTCCCCAGCGCGTCGGTGGTCCGGTAGAGCAGCTGGGTCACCTTGAGCGGCGTGGAAATACCGATGACGTGGTAATTCAGCGTCCGGGTTTTGAGCACGGTTCCGGGGCTGTAGGAAGACAGCGGTTCAGTGCCGTTGTAGCTGTAGAAGGAATCGGCCTTGGGGGCGGCGGTTGCTGCGGGCGCGGCGGCGAAAGTGACGACGAGTGCGATCGCGACGGCCAGCAGGCGAGCGGGTTTCCGGGTCATGACTCCCCTTTGAATCATGAAGTGGATCACGTTTGGATGCTCGGAACCTACCAGTCGGTAACCGGTGGTGTACAGAGGCGTACACCATTCGTTGTGACGCACGCCGGACACCTGCTTGTCCGTTCGCGGCACAAGAAAGGCCCAAGTGGGGGCTGGCCTTGGATCGTCGCAAGTACGACTGTGGTGAGGGAGGGGATGTACCAAGAGCGGGGTGGTGGCCTTGAGATGACGGGCCCGGGCGATTCCGACGCCCGTGGAGGGGAACGTGAACTCGAGGTCGACGCTGAGCTGGTGCGCGCCTATGAAGGCGGCGCCACGATCACGGAACTCGCCGCTCGCTTCGGAATGACCTACTACAAAGCGCGAGCCTCACTCATTTCGGCGGGTGTGGCACTGAGACAGGTGGGGCCGGCGACGCCTCCGGCCCCACCTGGCCTCGTCGAGGCATACCTCGGCGGGGCGAACATTCACGACGTGGCGAAGAGATTCGGGCTGAGTTTCGGGGTCGCCCGGCGGATGCTGCTGCAGAACGGTGTCCGGCTCCGGCCCAAGGGGGGTGGCCGGACATAGTCCCGCGGGATCAATACGTACGCCACCAGTCGCCGGTCGTCAGCACGAACATGGTGACGAACAGCAGGGACAGGGCGGGCGCGGACAGCAGGTGCTTCTTCAAGATACTCCTCGGGGGGATAGGGGAGATGCGCATCCGAGTTGCCACACACATGTCAATCAACTCGGATATAGAGGAGCGTAGGGCTGTCCCGAGAGCCAGGTCAACGCTGTAGTCGATGGTCTACTTTCTGTTGCCACCGCGGCAATCGGGCTCGCACACGGGCGGAGCAGCACCTATTCGATCAGCGGTGTCGGTGCGGGCCCGCAAGGTTTCACCGCTTCGTGTGATATCCGGTGACGCGTCGAGACGGCGGGAGCATGGCGATCGTGTCTTCGTCGCCTCTCCGCGTGGCCGGAATCCCGGACTCGTTTCTGACGAGTTCCGCGATCCGCGGCTCCAGTTCGGCGGCCTTCGAGTGCCGGCCTCTGTTGCGGTAGAGCTCCGCGGCGCGTTCGAGAACCTCGCGGGCGTCTGGGGAGTTGCCGCGATCGGCGAGGATGCGCCCCAGCGTGGCGAGCGCCCGGGCCTGCCCCGTTGCGTGGTGGGTGCGTTCGGCCAGGTCGATGGCATGGTCCGCGTACTGGAGCGCTTCGCGGTCCTTGAGTTGTGCGTGCGAGAGGCAGGCCAGCACGGTGTACAGCTTCATGGTCGCCGGCAGGTGGTGGATCTCGTCGGCAAGCAGCAGTGCCTTGTTGCCGTGCAAGGTCGCTTCGTCGTACCGGCTCAGCTGGGTCAGGACACTCGCCAAGGCCGTGTGGACGGCCATCTGTCCGGAGGCGTCGCCGGTCTCCCGGCGAAAGCCCAATGCGAGCCGGTAGTGCTCGACGGCGGCGACGTGCTCGCCTGCGGCTTTGAGGGCGTCCCCGAGCCGGTACTCCGCGGTGCCCAGGTGGTCGGGATCGCGCACGATGTGCGCCAGCGCGAGACATTCGCGGTACCGGGCGATCGCCTCGGCCGTGCGTCCGGCGTGATGGTGACGGCGTGCCATGTTGAGCAGGACGGCCAGTCTGCCGAAATCGTCGCCCCGGGCCTGGACGAGGTCGTGCGCGCTCTTGAGATAGCGGTCCGCCTCGGCGTCGTTCCCGATGAGCATGTGCACCTGACCGAGATCGTTGAGCGTGGCCGCCTCGGCGAACCGCTCCCCGGCGGCCGCCGCGGAGCGAGCGGCGATCGCCAGCCCGTTCACGATGTCGTCGTAGAACCCGTACCGGTCGTAGATGTCGCTCGTGACATGGGGTATCCGCCACGCGTACTGGTCCAGGCCATTGTGGTGAGCGTCCTCTACGAGGGCATTCAGGTTGCTGCGTTCCTGAAGGCACCATTGACGCGCGGCGGCGGGGGAGTCGAAGTCCAGCGGGACGCAGCCTGGCTCGACGGGGATCATCGGCGGCCGCTGTTTGTGCGGGTGGACAGTCACGTGGGCGTTGAAGGCGGTGTGCAAGTAGAACGACAGCAGACGCCGCTGTGGTTCGTCTCCGTCGCTCTCCTGGCCGGCGAGCGTCGCCGCATACCGGTGGAGGATGTCGTGCATGCGGTAACGGTCCAGGTCGCCGGGGTGCTGGATCAGGTGCGCGGCGAAGAGCGCATCGAGCGATCGTCGTGCGGCGGTGACGCCGATCGCTCCGGCGGCGGCGAGCGCGGCCGGGCTCATCTCGGTGCCCGGATGCAGGCCCAGCAGGCGGAACATGCGCTGTTCGGGTTCTTCGAGTGCGTTGTAGGACCACGAATAGGCGGACTGCAGGTGGATTCCAGCGCCGTCTCCATCGTCGCCGATCGTCAGGAGCGTTTCCGCGTCCTTCAACTGGTCAGCCAAGGTGTGCAGGCGCAACCCACCGCGGCTGGCCGCGCGGTCGGCCACGATGCTCAGGGCCAGTGGGATGCCGTCACACAGTCGAGCGAGCGTTTCAAGGACCTCGGGCTCGTGTTGGGTCCGTTCCCGCATGCGATGTGCCAGTAACTCGCGCGACTCCGCGGGCGTCAGCGGGGCGAGCCCGACCGACGGCACGTTGTGTAAGGCCGTCAACGGGGTAAGTCGCCGTCGGGACGTGAGGATCACAGTGCACGACGTCAGCAAGTCGAGGAGTGGCTGAACGTGGCCGAAGTTCTCGACGTTGTCCAGCACGACCAGCGCCGGCCTCCGTGACAGGAGGGTGGCGAGTTTTGCCATTCGCCCGGCGGTGCTGACGATGTGGTCGACCGGGAAGTCGAACGCCGACAGCAGGACGTCGACGACGTCAGTGGCCGCCAGGCGCGGAGTCCGGCTGAAACCGTGCAGATCGATCATGACGACGCCGTTGGCGAAGCGCTCGGCTGCCCGGTGTGCCCAGTGCCCGATCGTCGTCGTCTTGCCGACGCCGGGCGGGCCGGTGACGCAGACGATCGTCGCCAGCGGCGCGGCCGTCGAATCGGTGGTCAAGGTGTCGAGTCTTGCCAGAATGTCCTCGCGACCCACGAAACGGTCGATATCGCGCGGCAGCCGGCGCAGTGGAACGACGCTTTCTTCCACTTGCGTCGGCTTCCTGTTGGCAGTGCCTGACGTGACCTGAATGAATCTTGGAACCGGTGTCGTGAGTGATTCGTGGAATTCACGCAGTTCGTCGGCGGCTTGTTCCTCGCCGTCTGCGCGGAAGGCCTTGTACTTCCTCAAGTAGAACGCCGGGATCTCACCATGTCGGCCGGCGGAGTTCAGCGCCTTGAGCCGCAGCTTGGCGAAGCCGAGTTCTGCCGGATGGTCGCGGTCGAGGTCGTCCAATCGTCGCAGAGCGGTGAGCGATTGTTCGGTGGCGATCAGTTCGTCGACCAGAAAAGTGTTCGCGGGAATCCAGTCAGATTGGACGAACGATGTACGCCAGTCCTCGGCGGGCCGGGTCGTCAGGTCGGCCAGCGGTTGCTCGCGCCAGAGTCCCACCGCCGCCGTCGCGGCTTCGCACGCGCGCCGGTGTTCTCCGCTATCGCCGAGGGCCTTCGCGTTCGCCATCGTCGTGCGGAACGCGGTGTAGTCGATCAGCGAGGGATCGACGTCGAGGGTGTATCGGCCGTTCGCGGTGATGAGTGCCGCCGGTGCGCGCACCTCCCGGAAAAGGTGCCGAAGCCGGGTCACGTATTGGTACATCGTAGATCGGGGATCCTTGGGACGTTGTTCTTGTTCGTCCCAAACCCATTCGACTACGCTTTCGATCGAAAGGCGCCGTCCAGGTCGGGTGAGGAGAGCCGCGAGGATGCCTTGTTCGCGCGGCCGTCCCCAATTCGCGATCAAATTCCCGTGCATTCGCACCGTAGTCTGCCCGAGAACTCCGAAGGCAACTTCCATGGTGGCCCCTTCTCATCGGCAGTCTCCGCTGCCGCCCCTCGCCTCGCTCTCCAGTTTCCCATTCTTTTCCGTTTCGAACCAGGGTGACCAGTGTGGACCGGATGAGAAGTGATCAGTTGTCAGGAGTTTCAACCGCCGGGCGAAAGGTGCGTGTCAGGCGGTGAGTCCACTCTCGTTTTCACGATCACCGACGAGAGGGGATGCTCGTGAGCAGGGAGATGTGGATCCGAGGGCCGGTCGGGGCGGGGGCGGAGGCGCGGGTGACGCGGGCTGGTTGCCGCACCGCGGTCGTCGTCGTCCCGACGATGACCGCGGGCACACGGCTGCTGGACCTTGTGCCGTTGCTCGAATCCGATCACCGCGTCCAGGTGGTGTTCACCGTTCCGCACACGACGGACCACTGGCCAGGAGTGGAGGAATTCGTCCGCGCGCAGCACGGTCTGCTCCTGCCGTGGGAACAGGCCGTGCAGCATACGTTCGACCTCGTCCTCGCAGCCAGTCATCGCCATCTCGAACAACTCCGAGGGCCGATCCTGCTGGTCGGGCACGGCGCGGGGACGATGAAATCGCACCGGTACAGCCGGAAGGCGGAGACGCCGGCACTGCCTGCGACCGGCCTCGATCGTGAGCTTCTGACCTATCGGGGACGCGTTCTGCCCGCCGCCCTGGCGCTGGCAACCGAAGACGAGAAGGTGGCGCTCGAGTCCCTGTGCCCGGAAGCGTTGCCCGCGGCGGTCGTGGCCGGGGACGTCTGCCTGGACCGGATGACAGCCGGGACGGCGTTTCGCGAGCACTACCGCCAGGCACTGGGGTTGAATCCGCGACGCCGGCTGGTGACGATCAGCTCGACGTGGTCGACCGACTCGATCTTCGGCCGGGTGCCGAGTCTCTGTCGTGCAATTCTCGACGCGCTCCCTCCTGCACGGTATTCGGTCGCGGCGGTGCTCCACCCCAACGTGTGGACCGTGCACGGGCGAAGGCAGGTGACGGCCTGGCTGTCCGACTGCGTCGAGGCGGGACTGCGCCTCATCCCGCCCGATCACGGCTGGCAGGCGACCATGATCGCGTCGGACTGGGTGATCGGTGACCACGGTTCGACCACCGCGTACGCTGCCGCGCTCGGTCGTCCGGTGACCCTGGCCACCGACCCGGGGGACCAGCTGCGCACGGGAAGCATCGCTGATCTCGTCCGGCAGAACACGCCACTCCTGGAAGCGGGTCCGTTGGCGGAACAGGAATCCGCGGCCGTCCGGCACTGTGATCGTTTGTCTTCGGTGGCGGCGAAGGCGATCACTTCCCGGCCGGGCGAGGCCGCCGGAATCCTGCGTTCAGCGATGTACCGGCTGCTGGGACTCGCGGAGCCGGAGTCCCCGCCGGTCGTTCCGATGCTGCCGTCGCCTCGCCCGATCGAGGCCTGACGCCATGGCCATCGTGTACGACGTCCGCGAGCCGGTGCCGGGTGTGGCCAGGATTCAACTGCGCGTCAACGGTTCCGGTGGCGACGTCCTCGCCGTCGCGGTCGACGCCGTGCCGGAGGCATGGGCGGCCGCCGGAGACGTGTTGCTGCGAGACGATGGCGAGACGGCCACCCTGGCGAGGATCGCCGCCGAGTCCGCGTTGGGCGCCCGGCCCGGCGCGAGCGCCGCGATCGCGGCCCATCCCGGCGGTTACGTCATCGCCACCCGGGCCGGGGTTTCGATGGTGGAAACGAAACCCCGACGGGCATCGGAGCGCTGGAGCTCACGGCTGAGATCCGTCGCCGAGTTCGCCGGCGCGGGGATCGCCCAGTTCGGCGTAGAGGGTGCGAGCTTCGGCGAGATGGCCGGCGCTGTCCTCCTCGCAGCCGCATTGCAGCTCGATCTGGCCGAGTGCGGCGAGAATTTCCGCGGTGTAGTAAGGAGAATCGAGTGACCGTACCGCCCGCAGGGAGTCGGTCAGCAGAACGATCGCCTCCCCGGTGCTCCCTTCCGCAGCGTGCACCCTGGCGAGTGCCATCACGGATCGCGTGTGCTGGGCGACATCGCCGAGTTCGGCCATCAAGGCCGCCGCCGCGGTCAGTTCGATCATGGCTTCGCTGTGCCGGCCGAGTTTGGCGAGGACCTCACCCTGTCGACGGCGGCACAGTGCGACGCCGCGGGGGATGCCCAGTCGTTCCTGTAGATCGGCTGCCTGTCGGTAGAAGTCGAGGGCGCCGTCGAGATCTCCTTGCCCTCGAGCGGATCTGCCGAGCTGGGAGAGCGCAGTCGCCTGCGTCGGACCGTCGTTCTCCCGCTGTCCCAGGCGAAGCGCGACGACGTTCTCCTCGGCGGCCTTGTCGTACCAGCCGAGCTTGGCGTACGCGAATCCGAGCTGGGACCTGAGCCTCGCCTGCACCAGGGGCAAATTCACCCGTGTCGCGGCGAGGACTCCCCGCTCGTACATCGCGATCCACGGCAGGTAGTCCCGGTAGTGCAGGAAGAAGCCCCACGACGCTTCGCAGAACTGCCAGACGAGGTCGTCCCAGTCGTGGTCCGCTGCCACGCCGTACACGGCGCGGACCACCGGTAGGTGGTCCCGCCACCAGGCGAAGCCGTCGGCGCGTCCGGCGAAGTCGTCCGACCGCCTGCCCCGCTTGGCGTACGCGGTCCGATGAGGATGGATGACCTCGCCGGCGGCCAGCACTCGGTCGAGGTACCACTGGGCGAACGAGCGGGCCAGCCGATCCCACTCGTCACCCGGCAACGAAGTGGCGGCACGTGTGCGCGCGTCACTGTGTAACACCTTGTGCTGCACGAGCCGGTCCTCACCGGTTTCGGTCAGGAGATTCGCTTCGATCAGTTCGTCGATGTCGTCCTCGACCGCTCCGGCGGTACGGCCGAGTGCGGCCGCCAAGGCGTCCGCGGAAAGGAAAGGACCAGGGTGCACGCCGCAGGCGAGGTAGACCCGCGCCGCGCTCCGCGGAAGCCCTTCGTAGACGACTTCGAAGATCGCGTTCAGGGAAAGGGCTTTGGCGGCCGGCCGGTCGGCCGAGGACGTCCACCGCCCGTAGGCGGCCGCCTCGCGGGCCAGGCTTCGCCGCGGACGGGTTCTCAGTCTTGCCGCCGTCACTGACAGTGCGAGCGGCAAACCGCCGCAGGAGGACACGATTTCCGAAGCGGACCGGGGATCGGAGCGGACGCGTTCGGTTCCGGCGTACCGCTCGAACAACGCGCGTGCCTGCGAATCGGTGAGCGGCGGGAGATCGACGAACTGTGCACCGTCGATGCCGAGGTCAGTGAGCCGCCAGCGGCTGGTGACGATGACGATCGTCTCCTGACCGGCGGGTAGGAGGGGACGGACCTGCGCGACGGATGCGGCGTCGTCGAGCAGCACGGCCATCCGCCGGGACGCGGTGGCGGTGCGGAAGGCCGCTGCCCGCTGGTCCAGGCTCAAGGGGATCTCAGCGGGCGAAATCCCCAGCGCCGTCAGGAAACCGTACAGGACCTCACCGGAATCCTCCGGCGGTAGCTCGCGCGACCCGCCGAGGTCGCTATACAGGATGCCTTGGGTGAACTCGCCCGCCTTTCCGTACAGCCAATCCAGCGCGAGGGCCGTCTTGCCGACGCCGCCCACCCCGCTGATCACTACCAGATGCCGTCCAGTCGTCCCGGCCCAGAGCCTGTCGAGTTCCGCGGTGAACCGCTCCCGTGCCGTGAACACTGCCGGAGCAGCGGGGATTTGCCAGGGCCGTTCCAGGGGAAAACCGGGGCCGGCCTGGGCGGTCATGGTCTGACCCCACCGCTTTTCCCGGCTGCTTCCGGCTGGTGCGAGCGCCGTCCCAGGTCGTCCATGCGGTGTCCCCCCGTTTGGTTGCAGTAAGCCAGTGTCTCCGATAGTGCGGTTGCGGGCGAGGAAGTGTGGGAGGATCCATACCCGATCGGCCGAACAATGCACGTGCGTCAGCACGGGCGTTTCCGGCCCGGCTTTACGGAAACCGCAGCATGTCCACAATGGACCGACGAATTCGGTGCGCTCTGGCGTCACATTCGGGCATGGGGACCTTCACGCCTTCGGGCGGTCTACGGCCGCCGGTTTCTTCGGCGCGCCCAGCGGGATCAACGCCGTCCGCAACGAGGTGTGGTCCGCGATCTTGCCGAGCACGGGACTCCCGAGGCCACCGATGCTGACGGTCAGGCCGAGGGTGACGCCACTGGCGGTGCCGACCCGGTGGGGGAGGTGACCCTGGGAGATGATGATCTGCAGGGAGAACGGGATGTGCAGACCCGCCGCCGCCAGAAGTACGAACGCGAAGAAGGTGGGCCACGCTGGTCCTCGTGGCCTGACCACCCGGTGACCACGGTGGCGCACGCCTGTGGCTGGTCGTCCACCCGCGCGTTCATCGACGTCTTCCGCCGCGCCTTCGTGCGCACCACGGCCGGTGACGAAAAACGGGGCCGGTCCACAGTGGACCGGCCCCGCTTGGTTCGTGCGGTCTTACGCCGCGCTGCGACGACGACGGACCAGCAGCACCATCAGCGCACCCACGCCGAGGAGCGAGCCACCGATGATCAGCGGCATGGTCGCGGACGCGCCGGTGTTCGCCAGCTCGTCACCGCCACCGGACTTGGCTCCACCGGGGGCGGTGGTGGCCGGGGCCTCGGAGGTGGCGGGCGTGCCGCCCTGCTTCCAGCTCGCGGTCACGTTCGCGGCGACCGAGGTCTTCTCGGACTCCGCGACGATCAGGGACTGGGCGGGAACCTTCGCGTAGTTCTCGCCCACGAAGAGACGGCCGGTGTCGAGGTGGCCGCTGACCTTCAGCGAGAACGTGCCGGAGCCGTCCTTCGCGTCCTTGGGGACGTCGACGTAGACCTTGGTGCCGTCCTTGACGTCGGCGGCCTTGATCGCCTTGCCGTCGGCGTCGGTGACCTTGACGCCCTCGGGCAGCTTGCTGGTCAGCTCCGTGATGTCACCGCTGGTCGCGATGCTGAACGGGCCGATCCGGGTACCGGTGGCACCGTCGGCCTTGGCCGGGCCGATGTCGAGGGTCGGCTTCGGCTGCTTGCCGATACCGGCGTTGTCCTTGCCGGTCAGGTAGTCGTAGAGGGCCAGCACGTCGGCGGCCTCTGCGGCGCCACCGCCACGCAGCGGCTTGGCGCGGTCCAGGTTCTTGCCGTCACTGAAGTGCCACACCGCGGCCTGCGTCGCGGTGACGGCCTCCTCGACGGAAAGCCCGCCGTTGAGCTTGACGTCCTTCTTGCCGAGCGTGCCTTCGAGGGCCTTCACGGCCGCCGCCGGGTAGCCGTTGTGCAGCACCCAGTTGATCTTCTCGTTGTTCTTGTTGAACGGCGAGGCGGTGTCCGGGTACTTGGCCCACGGACGCTCGATCATGTCCTGATCGGTCCGCATGCCGACCTCGACCTGAACGCAGTACATCTTGAGCTTGCTGCCGTCGGACAGCTTCAGCGTGAACAGCACCGTGCTCGCGTGCTTCCCGCCCTCGAAGTTGACGCCGAGCCCACCGGTGCCGGCGCTCTCGACGACCCGGCCGCGCGCCGCGCCGTCGTCGGCGAGGGCGGCCGGAGCGGCCATCGTCAGCGCGACGGCCGCGGAAGCCACCGCGACCCCGCCGCGAACCAGAACTGACCTGCCGTGCATGTGTCTCCCATCCGATTACGGACCACGAATGCCAGATGCGCTTGCGACCACAGGCCCCGACCGCAACCCGCAACGGCTCGCCCGAACGGGGGATAACTAATCCCATCGGGCGAGAGCGGAGCATACAGAAGTCACACACATGGCTACTCCGGGGTATGACTCATGTCCGAATTGCCCCGATCGGTGGGTGAACGCCGCGAGAACGATCTTGGGCGAGTAGAAGGCGGGCGATCGACGGAAACAAACTCACCGGATGTCGCGGATGGAGGTACCGCCGCTGCTCCGATCACTGTTGAATGAGCCGTGAATTGGACCAGACCATTCATCGGTGATTGGAGTCCACATGACGCGACGGCACCTTCGCCGGGGGTTGTCCCTGGTGGCAGGGCTCGCCTTGGCGGGAGCCCTTCTTCCGACGGCGAGTAGCGCGGAACCCCAGCTGGACAGAGGTGTTCCGCTCGGTGAGCTGACCGCGACGGCGACCCAGGTCGCGTCCGGGCTGGTGAATCCGACGGCGATCACGGCGCTCAACGACGGGAGCGGCCGGATCCTCGTCGTGGAAAAGAGGGGCGTCGTCCGGGTCTACCATCCGAGGACCGGGCTTGCCGCCAGGCCGTTCCTGGACATCAGCGACAAGGTGAACGGGGCGGACGTCGAACGCGGGTTGCTCGGGCTGGTCATCGCCAAGGACAAGCGGGTCTACGTCGCCTACACCCGCAAATCCGACAGCGCGGTGACGCTGTCCCGGGTCCGGCCGGACACCGGCGAGGTCACCGAGCTGCTCAGCCAGCCGCATACCGAGTTCCCCAACCACAACGGTGGTCAGCTGGCGTTCGGTCCGGACGGGTACCTGTACTGGGGGATCGGCGACGGCGGCGGCGGGGGCGATCCGCTGGCCAGCGGGCAGCGGCTGGACACGCTGCTCGGCAAGATCCTGCGCGTCGACGTCAACCGCGCGTGCCGTCCGTTGCGTTACTGCGTCCCGGCGTCCAACCCGTTCGTCGGTGTCGCGGGCGCGCGGCCCGAAATCTGGTCGTACGGTCTGCGTAACCCGTGGCGGTTCTCCTTCGACCCGGCCGACGGGTCGCTGTGGATCGGCGACGTCGGCCAGGGCCGGTTCGAGGAGGTCGACCACCTCGCGGCAGGCAAGGGCGGCGCGAACTTCGGCTGGTCCTGCAAGGAAGGGCCGGTCGTATTCGACCAGACGCGGTGCAAGGACGGCGTGACCTACACCGAGCCCGTCTTCCACTACATCTCCGGCGCCGAGGGCTGCGCGGTGATCGGCGGGTACGTCTACCGGGGCAGAAAGTACGCCTCGCTCGCGGGTGGCACCTATCTCGCGACGGACTTCTGCCAGGGCACGGCCTGGGCCGTGCGCAAGAAGACCGACGGCACCTACGAAAGCGCCCGGATCGGGGAGTTGCCGCTCGACGCCACCACGTTGGGCACCGACCAGAACGGTGAGCTGTACCTGGCCGACGAACGGCCCGGCGGGCTGCACAAGATCTCGTTCGCTCGCAAGGGCTAGCGGACGCCGTCCCCGGCCGCGTCCGCCCGGCGCGGCCGGGGAGGGCCACCGGATCGGCGTTTCATCAAGTTTTCATCATTCCTCCATAGCGTGATGTCGTCTGGTGAAATCAGCGATGGAGGCGACGTGGAGCAAGCATTCCCACCCCCGGGCGGACAGTGGCCGCCGCAGGGTTGGGTCCCTCAACCGGTGCCGGCGCCGCCCGTCCGGAAACCCGGCCGGTGGCTCCTGTTCGGCGGTATCGCCGGACTCGTGGTGGTACTCCTCGCCGGCCTGACGACGTGGCTCCTGTGGCCGTCGAAAGCGGGTCGCGAGCCCTTCGAACAGGCGCTGGCCGGGCTCTCGTCGGCGCCCGCGGTCCGGCACAACACCTCGGCGGTCGGCGGGATGATCAAAACCGACGTCAAGACCACCGCGTACGGCGAGACGTCCGGCACGATCTCCTTCCAGGGCCGGGACATGGAGATCCTGGTGGTCGGCGGCAAGGTCTACTTCAAGGCACCCGACGGCATGGTGCCCGGGTCGCAAGTGGACTCTTCGGCTGCCGAAGGCCTCAAGGACCGCTGGATCACCGGTGAGGAGGCTCTGTTCGGCCCGGTGCTGCAACAGTTCGAGTCGCCGGAGAAGCTCGCCAAACGTTTGCGCGACGCGCTGGAGAAGGCCGACGAGATCGACGGCGACCAGACCGAGACGGTCCGGGACGTCCCGGCGATCAAGGCGAGCACGCCCGCCGGAGACCTGTACGTCTCGAAGGACGCTCCGCACCGCCTGCTTCGCTACTCGGTGAACGTGCCCGGCGGGATGCCGTCCGTCCCGAAAGTGCCGACGATGCCCGGGCCGGAGTCGCGGCCGCAGGTGCCCTCCGGCGGCGGCCTCGGCGAGTCCGATGTGGACGCTCTATCGCCGGAGGAGACGGATGCCGTCTACGAGGTCCTGCTGTCGAACACCCGGAAACTGAGCAGCGCGGTGGACACCAGCGTCCGGTTCGACATGGACGGCGCGGCCACGGTCACCTGTGGTGGCTCCGGCTGCACGGTGACCGCGAACGTGACCAACTCCGCGTCGGCGAACAACGGCGGGAAGGTCACCGGCCAGGTCAACGCCACCATGACGGCGAACGTGACCATCGAAGGCCGCTCAGCGGGCAGCTGCCAGAACTCGGCGAGCCTGCCGATCAACGGCGCCGGTTCGATCAGCTGCGTCAACGGCGGCGCGGGTGGTGTCTTCGCGTCCGTCGAAGCGGAGAAGAAGGCGGACGCGGAAGCGCGGTCGCGGGCCGCGGGCGGGGTGCCGATCCAGTACCAGATCCAGAGCATCGCGGCGGTTTCCGTGCTGGCCAGCGCGATCGGCCAGGTCGAGATCACCCGGCTGGTCGACGAACTTTCGGAACGGCGGTCGAAAGTCGGCGGCAAGTGACCTGGGAAACCGGCCGCCGGTCGCGGTCGGTCGGTCCAGGGTCGAGGAAACTCGACCTTCACACCTTCCCCAAGTACATGAAGGCCCCCTTCCTGTACCTAGGCGCAAGGAAGGGGGCCTTCCTGTACCTCAGGCGAGCAGCTCGCCGGGTAACGCGCAGACCTCGGCGAGCGGGTAAAAAACAGCGCCGGGCGAACGGCTTCGATGCCGCGCGCCCGGCGCTTTCGCGTCCCGTTTTCGTTTCGGGTCAGTCTGTGCCGGATTCGATGGCGGCGTGGTCGAGCAGCTCGTCGTCGCCCGAAGCCTTGCCGCGTGAGGCGATCACCTGCGCGCCGCCGGCGTCCATCGCGCCGATCAGTCCGGTCGACGCGGCCTGCGCGGCACCGATCAGCGTCGGGTGCCCGCCGCCGACCATGCCGAGCCCGGCGTACTGCTCCAGTTTGGCGCGCGAGTCGGCGATGTCGAGGTTGCGCATGGTGAGCTGGCCGATCCGGTCCACCGGGCCGAACGCCGAGTCCTCGGTGCGCTCCATCGACAGCTTGTCCGGGTGGTAGCTGAAGTACGGACCGGTGGTGTCGAGGATCGAGTAGTCCTCGCCGCGCCGCAGCCGCAGGGTGACCTCGCCGGTGACGGCCGCGCCGACCCAGCGCTGCAGCGACTCGCGCAGCATCATGGCCTGCGGGTCAAGCCAGCGGCCTTCGTACATCAGCCTGCCGAGGCGGCGGCCCTCGTTGTGGTAGCTGGCGAGGGTGTCCTCGTTGTGGATCGCGTTGACGAGCCGCTCGTACGCCGCGTGCAGCAGCGCCATGCCGGGGGCCTCGTAGATCCCGCGGCTCTTGGCCTCGATGATCCGGTTCTCGATCTGGTCGGACATGCCGAGCCCGTGCCGCCCGCCGATCGCGTTGGCCTCCAGGACCAGGTCGACCGCGGTGCCGAACTCCTTGCCGTTGATCGTCACCGGACGGCCCTGCTCGAAGCCGATCGTGACGTCTTCGGGCGCGATCTCGACGTCGGCGTCCCAGAACCGCACGCCCATGATCGGGTTGACGATCTCGATACCGGTGTCGAGGTGCTCCAGCGATTTGGCCTCGTGGGTCGCGCCCCAGATGTTCGCGTCCGTGGAGTAGGCCTTCTCGGTGCTGTCGCGGTAGGGGAGGTCGTGGGCCTGCAGCCACTCCGACATCTCCTTGCGGCCGCCGAGTTCGGTGACGAACGCCGCGTCGAGCCACGGCTTGTAGATTCGCAGGGACGGGTTCGCGAGCAGGCCGTAGCGGTAGAACCGCTCGATGTCGTTGCCCTTGAAGGTGGAGCCGTCGCCCCAGATCTGGACGTCGTCCTCGAGCATCGCGCGGACCAGCAGCGTGCCGGTGACCGCGCGGCCGAGCGGGGTGGTGTTGAAGTAGGTGCGGCCGCCGTTGCGGATGTGGAAGGCGCCGCAGGCCAGCGCCGCGAGCCCTTCCTCGACCAGCGCGGCCTTGCAGTCGACGGCACGCGCGATCTCGGCGCCGTAGGCCTTCGCCCGGCCGGGGACCGAGGCGATGTCGGGTTCGTCGTACTGGCCGATGTCGGCGGTGTAGGTGCACGGCACCGCACCCTTTTCGCGCATCCACGCGACCGCTACCGAGGTGTCGAGGCCGCCGGAGAAGGCGATCCCGACGCGTTCGCCGACAGGCAGAGAGGTGAGTACCTTGGACATGATGGAAGTATATGCATAGGTATGTATGACCATGCAAGCCGGGGGTGAGGAGCGCGACCCGGGCGGGGGGTGTCGTGAGTGATTTGGGTCGTTCGGGCCAAGAGTGTCTTGGGTACCTACTGAAATTTGGCTGCGGGGCGGATCGTGGGTCAGGTCCGTGAAGGTCTCTTTGCCTAGGTACAGGAAGGCCCCCTTCCTTGCGCCTAGCGCAAGGAAGGGGGCCTTCACGTACTTGGGGAAGGTGTGAACCGGGCGCCGGTACCGAGCGGGCAGGGTCTCGTAAGTGTTTTGGGTCGTTAGAACGCGCCCGCTCTTGAGCACTGACGCGTCACCTGTGGTGTTGCTCGCGTGAAGTACAGGAAGGCCCCCTTCGTGTACCTAGGCGCAAGGAAGGGGGCCTTCCTGTACTGGGGAAGGTATGAAGGTCGAGTTTCCACGACTGAGCCGCGTGAAGGACCCCTTTCCTCGGCTCAGCCGAGGGAAGGGGTCCTTCACGCGCCACCGTGGCGACTGGTGGTGCCGCTGGGGCTCGTGACGGCCTTCCGAGACGGGTGAGGGGAACCTTGAGGGACTCTGGGTCCCTCAAGAAGTCCTCCAAGGACCGGCCGCTACCCAGCTCACCCGCCGCAGGTACCCGAAACACCCTTCGCTAGAACGACCCAAATCACTCACGACCCTTCCGCGGCCGGACCGGCGCCGAATACCTGGCATGAAGACTTCGCGAGCAAGCCGAGGACGACGTCTCCCGCTGTCCGGGGCGGCAGCGCTCGGTGTGGTGGCGCTCGCCGTGGCCCTCGCCGCCGGTCACCTGGTGGCCGGGTTCATCGGCGCCAACGCCTCCCCGTATCTGGCGGTCGGCAACGGCGCGATCGATCTGACCCCGGTGGAACTCAAGGATTTCGCGGTCCGCACGTTCGGTGTCTACGACAAGCTCGTGCTGCTCGGCGGGATGGCCGTGGTCATGGTGCTCGCCGCCGCGGCGGCGGGGGTGGCGTCGCGGCGGTCGCCTGTCCCGGGGCTGGTGCTGATCGCCGCTTTCGGTCTTCTCGGCGGGTTCGCCGTGTCCCAGCGTCCCGACCTCTCCGCCGTCGCCTTGCTGGCGCCGCTGGCGAGTCTGGTCGCCGGGGTCGGCGTCTTCTTCTGGCTGCACCGCCTCGCCACGGCGCGGACGCTCGCCGCGGAGGAAGCGCCGGGTGGCGAGGCGGCTCCGTCACGCCGGTCGGTGCTGCTGGCAGGCGCCGGTGCGGTGGTGGCCGCGGGGGCGGCCGGGGCGGGCGGGCAGCTGCTCGCCGGGACCCGGGACGCGGAGTCCTCGCGGACGGCGATCGGGGCACTCGTGGCCGCGCGCCCCGCGCCGCCGATCCCGGCCGACGCCGACTTCGCCAAGCTGGGCACGCCGTCGTTCCTCACGTCGAACCGCGATTTCTATCGCGTGGACACGGCCTTGTCCGTACCGCAGGTCCGGGCCGAGGACTGGAGCCTGCGCCTGCACGGCATGGTGCGTAACGAGAAGAAGTTCAGCTACGCCGACATCCGGAACCGGCCGCTGATCGAGCGCACGATCACCATGACGTGCGTGTCCAACGAGGTCGGCGGGACTTATGTGTCCACGGCGAACTTCATCGGCGTGGACCTCGGCGAGCTCTTGCGGGAGGCCGAAGTCCTGCCCGGCGCCGAGCAGATCTTCTCCACCAGCGTCGACGGCTGGACGGCGGGCAGCCCGGTGGTCGCCGCGCTCGATCCGGCGCGGGGCGCGATGCTGGCGATCGGGATGAACGGGGAACCGCTGCCGGTCGAACACGGTTTTCCCGCCAGGATGGTCATTCCCGGTCTCTACGGCTACGTTTCGGCGACCAAATGGGTCAAGGATCTCGAAATCACCACCTGGAAAGCACGCCGGGCCTATTGGCTCGACCGGGGCTGGGGTGAACAGGCCCCGATCAAGACGCAGTCCAGAATCGACAGTCCGAAAGGATTCGAAACGGTACCCGCCGGCAAGGTCCGGGTTTCGGGGATCGCCTGGGCGCAGCACACCGGGATCGCCAAGGTCGAGGTCCGGCTCGGCACCGGTGATTGGCTTCCCGCAACACTTTCCCGTGAGGTGGGCCTCAACACCTGGCGGATGTGGTGGACCGAATTCGACGTCCCGGCCGGTAGCCACCAGGTCGTCGTCCGCGCCGTCGACAAATCCGGCTACACGCAGACCGATGCCCGCGCCGGAACCGTTCCGGACGGGGCGACCGGCCGGCATGTCATCAGTTTCACCGCACGGTGATCGGCGTCACCCGAAAGGGTGCCAATCCGGTTCCGTCGCAGTTCCGAATACCCAGTAAATATCAGGTTCGTCCGTACTGAAAATGGAGTGATCTTTCGTGAGCAAGCTTCGCGTCGCAGGAATCGGTTTCACCGCGGTCGCCGCGCTGGCACTGGCCGCCTGCAGCAGCAACGACACCGCCGCGTCGGGCAGCTCCAGCAGTGCCCCCGCCGCCTCCAGCTCCATGGCCGCCCCGATGTCCAGCGCCGCCTCCGGTGACGGCGTCACCACCAACGCCGACGTCTTCGGTCCGGCCTGTTCGAAGCTGCCGCAGGGCAGTGCGCCGGGTTCGCTGGACTCGATGGGCCCGCAGCCGGTCGCCAGTGCCGCTTCCACCAACCCGCTGCTGACCAAGCTGGTCGCCGCGGTCAAGGCCACCGACCTGGTCGACACCCTCAACAGCCAGCCCGCCATCACCGTGTTCGCCCCGGCGGACCCGGCCTTCGCCGCCCTCGGTGACGCGAAGTTCACCGAGCTCGCGGGCAAGCCCGCCGAGCTGGCCCCGATCCTGCAGTACCACGTCGTCGGCAAGCGCTACGACGCCAAGGGCCTCGAGTCCGCCAAGACGCTGGAGAGCCTGAACACCGCCGGTGGCCCGCTGAAGATCGAGGGCTCCGGCGAGAACATGACCGTCAACGGCGCGAAGGTGCTGTGTGGCAACGTCCCCACCAAGAACGCCACCGTCTTCGTCATCGACAAGGTCCTCACCCCCGGCACCAACAAGAACTAGTCCTCCCGTATGAAAGCGGTGGCCACGCCTTCGGGCGAGGCCACCGCTTTCGTGGTAGGTCAGGGAATCAGCGCACCGGCGTCCACATCGGTCACGACGAGCCGCAGACTCGCGTTCTCCCAAGCCGTTCCGGCCAGCACCGCGCGCAGGACAGCGCCGGCGGCTTCCGTCAGTGGCGGGATCGGCACGGAAAGCGCGACGACCCGGATCTCGACGACGTGCTCGGTGATGTCGACGGCCATCACGTCGAGATCCCACGGCACCGCCGAGGCGGCGGCCGTGGTGGACGGCGTCGCCGCGCGCAGCCCTGGTACTTCGCGGAGCGCGCTGAGCAGCGACGCGGTCAGTTCGGAACGGGCGGTCACAACAGTCCTCCACGGATTTCGATATCCAAAATGGACACCGAGACGGCCGAGGGGGTGAGCCCCGTCGCCTCGGTGACGGCTCGGGTGACCGCGCGCTGGACCGCCTGCGCGGTCGCGGCGGCCTGGTCCAGCCCGGAGAGCGACAGATCGATCTCCACCCGCACGTCCGGCGGGTCGTGCTCGAGGAACGCGCGGACTCCTTCGGTCGGGGCGGGTTCGAGTCCCTTGATCTTCTGCCGCGCGATCCGGGTCAGCGAACCGGCCAGCCCGCGCAGCCCGGGTTCCAGGCGCACCACGCCGGGGACCTTCGCCGCGGCATGCGCGGACACCGCCGCGATCACCGGCGGGGTGATCACCGTTTCGACCAGCCGCGTGGCCGGGGCCTGAGGCTGCTCACGCGTCATAGATGTCCTCCACCACCAGATCGAGCCGGGCGAGGCGGAGGCCGATGCGGGCACCCGCGGCCGCGGTGACCCGTTCCCGGACGACGTCCAGCGAATCGCCGTCGAAATCCCGCGCGATCGCCAGGCGGAGTTCGACGTCCACGGCGAGTTCGTCTTCGGCCGACCGCCGGACCCGGCAATGCCGCGCACGCACGCCGTCGACGGTGTCCGCGGCGAACCGCAGCACGGCCGCGACGGCCTGATCGCTCACCTGGACCTCACCCGGTTCGGCGCTCGCCAGCGGCACCAGTTCCCGGCGGCGCACCTCGGCACGCACCGCGGCCATGATCCGCCCGGTGAGATCCGGCGACGGTTCGGCGTCGTCATCGGCCAGTTCCCTGGTGAGCCCACGCAGCACCCGGAGGCTCTCGTGAGTCGCCCGGCAGTGCGGGCAGTCAAGTTCGTGCGCGTCCGCCCGGCCGGCGTCGACCTCGTCGAGCCGGTCCCAGACCTCTTCCACATCCCGGCCGCACGGCAGCAGGTAGTCCTGGGTCGCGTGGTTCATCGCCATGGCGCCATCACCTCCGCCAACAATGCTCGTGCTCGTGCGATGCGCCCGCGCACCGCCGTGGTGGTCGCCCCGATCGCGTTCGCGATCTCTTCGTAGGAGCGGCCGTGGACTTCGCGCAACAGCCAGCAAGCCCGTTGCTCGGCGGTCAGCTGGTCCAGCGCCTCGGTGAGTGCCGTCAGCTGCGCGGTCGTCTCGGCGGCGAGGTCCGGCCGCCCGGCCGAACCGGCGGACTCCCGCTGGTCCAGTTCGACGTCGGCCACCGGCTTCCTGGCGCGGATGACGTTCAGGCAGCGGTTGGTCGTCGTCCGGTAGAGCCAGCCGACGAAGGCCGCGTCCTCCTGCAGCTGGTCCAGCCGTCGCCAAGCGGTGAGGAACACCTCCTGGACGACGTCCTCGGCGTCCCCCTTGTCGCCGAGCATCCGCAGCGCCAGCCGGTACATCGGTCCCTGGAACCGCAGGACGAGCTGCTCGTACGCGCGAATCTCGCCGTCGCGCGCCCGCGCGACCAGCGTCGCGTCGTCCAGCACCGTCTCACCGGCCGCGGGCACGTCACCTCTCGTCGGCGTCGTCATCCAGCGCACCTGTGCGGTGTCGCCATCCGAAGCTCCCTTCACGCCACCTAGGACACGGCTTCCCCGGAAACGTCACGCGGAAAACCCGGATACCCGATGACCAGCCGACCACGGCCCGCCGGATCGTGCACGCCGAAGTCAGGTGAACACTCCGCGTGCTCAGTTCCGCCGGGCGAGCTGCGGGTAGTCCTCGAGAGTGATGTCGGTGGCGAACTTGTCGGTCATCCACAGCATCGCGCGCAGCATGAACGCGCGGCGGAACATCTGGTTGCGGAGGCTGATGCGTAGTTTCGTCGGCGGTGCGAGGAACGGGCCCGCGTTGGCACCGCGGGTGATCTTCGCGTAGCCGTGGAGCTTCTCGTCGTACCGGCGGAAGGCCACCTCGTGGTTTCCGTTCGCCGCCGCCAGTTCGCCCGCGATGACGTACGCGGCCACGACGGCGAGCCCGGTGCCGAAACCGCCCAGGGTGTTGCCGTAGGCCGAATCGCCGATGAGCGCGACGCGGCCGGTGGAGTAGTGGTCCATCGTGACGCGGCTGATCGAGTCCAGGTAGACGTCGTCCGACCGCTTCACCGCCTCCATCAGTTCCGGCAGCCGCCAGCCACCGCCGTCGAACGCACCCGCGAGAATCTCCTTCTGCTGCGCGGAGTCGTAGCGGTCGTAGGCGATTTCGGGGGAGGCGAACACGAAGAACGCGGATGCCTTGGGCCCGCCGGTGGCGGCGAGGCGTCCGGGTTCGTTGTACATCAGCGATGTGCCGCCGACACCGCGGAAGTCGTCCTGCTCGCCGGTTTCGACGAGGGCGTAGTAGTAGCCGAGGTGCTTCACGTAGTCGGACTCCGGGCCGAACGCCAGCCGCCGCACGGTCGAGTGGATGCCGTCCGCGCCGAAGACGAGGTCGAACCGCCTCGGGGCGCCGCGCTCGAAGGTGACGTCGACGCCGTCGGCCGTTTCGCTCAGTGAAGTGATGGAGTCGCCGAAGACGTACTCGCAGTCCTGCGCCGTGCGTTCGTAGAGGATCTCGGACAGGTCGCCGCGGCGGATCTCGACGTCGCCGCCGGTGAACTCGCCGGGCATGACCGCGAGCGTCCGCTCGGTGGCGTCGATGATGGTCTGGTCGTGGCCGCCGGTCTGGCGCCGGTACACCTCGTCGAGGATGCCCATCCGCTCCAGCACGGTGCGGTGGGTGGCGCCCTTGAAGTCGACCGCCTGGCCGCCGGTGCGCGGTTCCGCCGAGCGTTCGACGACGGTGACCGCGTAACCCTGGCGGGAGAGCCAGTAGGCGAGCGCGGGGCCGGCGATGCCGGCGCCGGAGATGAGGACTGTCCTGTTCGTCATGGGCAGAAGCTTCGCGGCCGTCGTTGACGAAGCACTGACAGTCCGCTGACCGTCGTTCGTCAGCTCCAGCCGGGCAAGGGAAGGGTGAGCTGACCGGGGTCGTCCGGTGGCGCGGTCTCGTACCGGGGCGGGGTCGCCGACAGACCGATCGGATTCCTCGTGAGCCGCACGGACGTGCCGTCGGGCCGGAAAAGGTCGACGGTCGGGTTCAGGCCCAGCCGTTCCGCGAGGGCGAACGCGCCCGCGACGTCGTTGACCTCCCCGGCCGGCACCCCGGCCGCGCTCAGTTCGGCCGCCCACTCGGCGGCCGGGCGGCGGCCGAAGTGCTCTTCCAGCAGCGCGCGGAGTTCGTCGCGATGCTCGACCCGCGCGGGGTTGGTCGCGAACCGGGTCTGCCCCGCCAGTTCCGGCAGGCCGATGACCTCGCACAACGCCGCGAACTGCCGGTCGTTGCCGACGGCCAGCGCGATTTCGTGGTCGGCGCAGGGCACGAGTTCGTACGGGGCGATACTCGGATGCCGGTTGCCCATCCGCGCCGGGACGGCCCCGCCGGAGGTGTACGCGCTGCCCTGGTTGACCAGCGCGGCGAGCAGGCTGGACAGCAGATCGATCTCGACGCGCTGTCCCTCACCGGTCCGGTCGCGGTGGCGGAGGGCGGCGAGGATCCCGACGCTCGCGAACAGCCCGGCCAGCACGTCGACCAGCGCGACGCCGACCTTCTGCGGCTCGCCGCCGGGATCGCCGGTGATGCTCATCAGCCCGCCGACGGCCTGGATCAGCAGGTCGTACCCGGGCAGTGCCGCGCCGCCGCCGGAACCGAACCCCGTGACGGAGCAATAGACCAGCCCGGGATCGGCCGCACACAAGGCGCCGGGGCCGAGGCCGAGCCGGTCCATCACACCGGGCCGGAAGTTTTCGACCACGACGTCGGCGTCCCTTGCCAGCGCGCGGGCCTTGGCGAGGTCGTCCGGATCGCCGAGGTCCAGCGCCACACTCGTCTTGTTCCGGTTCACCGATTGGAAGTACGTCGCCTGGCCGGACGCGTCGTACGGCGGTCCCCAGCTGCGGGTGTCGTCGCCGGTGCCCGGCCGCTCGACCTTGACCACGGTCGCGCCGAGGTCGGCCAGGAGCATGGTGGCGAACGGGCCGGCCAGCACCCGGGAGAAGTCGAGGACGCGCAGTGGTCCGAGCGCGGTGTCCGGTGTCGGCATGCGCCTGACCCTAAGTGGTCGGTTTCGGAGGTGCCTTCGAGGTCTCGACGGCCCAGGTTTCCGCTGGACGTACGGCCGGGGTGAGGTACCGGCAAGCCGACCTCGCGAAGCCGGACGGGCTGAGGTCGGTGTTCGACGGCGCGGACCGGCTTTTCCTCCTGATGTCAGGGGATTTCCTGGCCGCGGGCGGCGATGTCGCGGACGTCGTCTCGGCGGCACGGGACGCCGGTGTGCGGCGGATCGTGCTGCTGTCTTCCCAGGGCGTCGGGAGCGGGCGGCACGCGCCCGCGTTCGAAGAGGCGGTCAAGGCGTCGAGTCCGGAGTGGACAGTGCTGCGGCCGGGAGGGTTCGCTTCCAACGCTTTTCAGTGGGCTCCGGCCACGACGGGCAGTCCTACGTCCTGACCGGGCCCGGGCCGGTCTCGCCCCGGGACCAGGCCGCGGCGCTCGGTGAAACACTGGGCGAGCCGGTGCGGTTCGCCGGACTGACCGAGGACGAAGCCCGCGTGGCGATGCTGGCCTTCATGCCGCCGGTGATCGTGGACGCCACCCTCGCCATCCTCGGCTCGCCGACGGCGGACGAACGGCTGGTGCACCCCGGCGTCGAGCGGGTGCTGGCCGTCCTGGCCGGACCTTCGGCGAGTGGGCGGCACGGAACGCGGCCGCGTTCACCTGAGGTCAGGGTGGGCTGCTCCGCGGGGGCTGTGCTTAAACTGAGGTCTAATTAAGGGGCCCCAAGTGGACCAGCTCACTCTCGGCGTCGTTTCCCGCTCGCGCAAAGAAAACGAGTGGCGGCTTCCGATCCATCCGCGCCATCTCGACCGGATCGACCCCGAACTCCGGAAGTACATCTACCTCGAACACGGCTACGGCGAGCGGTTCGGCATCCCGGACGAGGATCTGGTGCTGCTCGTCGCCGGCCTGCGGTCACGGGAGTGGCTCATCGCACACTGCGACATCATCCTCCTGGCCAAACCACTCGCGGAGGATCTGGCCGAACTCCGGCCGGGGCAGATCCTGTGGGGCTGGCCGCATTGCGTCCAGGACGACAAGATCACCCAGCTGGCCATCGACCGGAAGCTGACCCTCGTCGCCTTCGAGGCGATGAACCACTGGCGGAGCGACGGTTCGTTCGGCCTGCACGTCTTCCACAAGAACAACGAGCTGGCAGGCTATTCCTCGGTCTTGCACGCACTGCAGCTGATCGGCTCGACCGGCGACTACGGCCGCCGTCTCCGCGCCGTCGTGATCGGCTTCGGCGCGACCGCGCGTGGTTCGGTGACGGCGTTGAACGCCCACGGAATCCATGACGTGCACGTGCTCACCCATCGCGGCGTCACCGCGGTCGGTTCGCCGATCCACTCCGCGAACATCGTGCACCTCGACCACGATCTGAAGGGCCCGGCCGATCTCCGCCGCAGCCACGCGATCACCGAGTCGGGCCGCGTCCTGCTGGCGGATTTCCTCGCCGAACACGACATCGTCGTCAACTGTGTGCTGCAGGACACCAACGCCCCGTTGACCTTCCTCATCGAGGAGGATCTCGCCGCGTTCAAAGCGGGCAGCCTGATCGTCGACGTCTCCTGCGACGAAGGCATGGGTTTCGGCTGGGCGAAGCCGACGACGTTCACCGAGCCGACGTTCCCGATCGGCGGCGCCACCTACTACGCCGTCGACCACAGCCCGTCCTATCTCTGGGATTCGGCAACGTGGGAGATCAGCGGCGCGTTGCTGCCGCATCTCAAGCGGATGCTCGGCGGACCAGCCGCCTGGGCCGGCGACGAAACGCTCGACCGGGCCGTCGAGATCAGCGAGGGCAAGATCCGAAACACCGACATCCTGGCCTTCCAGCATCGCTCGCCGGAGTACCCGCACGCGCAGCTGTGAACCCGGCCGGATGAGAAAGTTCTCATCGGCGGCACTGCATGCGAACCCGAATCGTCCAGCCGGCCGTGGCCGCCGCCGTCGTGGTGGCGGCCACCGGCGCGTTCGCCGTGGTCGCGGCCTCGCCACCCGACCTCGGCCCGGCGGTCGTCGCCCCGGCGGGCACAGTGGTTTCCCTGACCAGGACACTGCTCACCGTCGCCGTCATTCTTTCCCATGCCGCCCACTACGACGCCGACTCCGCCGGGACCTGACCGTAACCGTCCACAAGGGACTGAGTGGTCAGCTACCGTGGCCGCGGCGACGGCCGGTCGTCCAGTTCGTCGGTGAGGATCGCGTCGATCCGCAGACCTGCCCGCCGCAGTACCCGGACGCTCGCCCTCAGTAACAACCCGGCCCCGGCGGCGGCCACGGCACCGAGCCCGATGGCGACGGAGTTCGCCACGAGCGCCTCCCTGTACTGATGGGCGAGATACCCCAGGCCCATCCCGATGGTCAGCGTGTCTCCGAGCGCGAGCCACCGGATCCGCTGCACTCGTGGTGCGATCGGTAAGGCTGGCATGGACGTCACCGTCCCCCGCCCGCGCTCGGCGTTGGTCCTTGCAACCTAGACGAGCCGACGCCGTCCCGCGGTGGAAACCAGCTGTTTGGCCTAGGGCGTGTCTGGCAAATCTCGTTCGCGGTCTTCGCGCCCAGGCGGCCCCTGGCGGCGTGGGGGCGGGCGGGACCGCGCCCACGGCGCCCGCGTTCCGC